>CBFDAY010000123.1:0-7531 GCA_965602895.1 uncultured bacterium | reverse complement strand
GGACCCGCGCTCATACTACAGGGAGCATGAAATACATCACACTCTCGTTATCCTGAACCCTTCGGCTGCGCTCAGGATAAACTCCGTGAAGGATCTCGTGTTTAGTGAAGGGTGGGCGAACGCGAGGTTCGCCCTACAATTACCACCGATCCGGCCGTTCGCCGGCGAGGCTCTATTGCCTGCGCTCGCCTGAATTGATGCGCTCACAATTTCCCGGATATCTTGAAAGTGCGGCGCGGCGCGCGTATAATAGCCCGAAACATTGCCCCGTCGCCGGAGATATGAGTGATGAAAAAGCAGGAACTTGCCGAGCGGTTTGACGAAGTAGCGGCCGACCGCGATCGGTGGAAGCGCAAGAATCGGTATTACTACTCTGAGCTTGAAAGAATATGTTCCCGTCTCATTCCGCCGTGCAAATCGGTGCTCGAGATAGGCTGCGGAACTGGCGACCTGCTCAGCGCAGTTAGGCCGGAGAGGGGCCTTGGGGTCGATCTTAGCCGCGGCATGATCGAGGTGGCAAAAGGCAAGTACCCCTCCCTCGAATTCCGGCAGGACGACGCCGAGACTTTGGATATAAATGAAAAATTCGACTATGTCATCATATCGGACCTGATAGGCTTTTTGTCGGATATCCACAAGGCGTTTACCGAGCTTCACAAGGTGTGCAGGCCGGATACGAGCATCGTAATCACGCAGTACAACTATTTGTGGGAACCCATCCTCAGGCTCGGGGAAAAACTGGGCCTGAAGATGCCTCAGCAGCATCAGAACTGGCTCGCCTTTCCCGATCTTAAGAACCTGCTGGCGCTCACCGGCTTCGAAGTGTTCCGTGAGGAATTCCACCTGCTCCTGCCCAAGGAGGTTCCCGTACTCTCGACGCTCGCCAACGAGTATCTGCTGCACCTGCCGGGCATGCGCCACCTGTGCCTGCTCGAAGTGCTTGAGGCGCGGCCGCTGCCTCGGCCCTGTGAGAGCGAGGAGTATTCATGCTCGATAATCATTCCGACGAAGGATGAGGCGGGCAACATCGAGGGGGCCGTCGAGCGTACGCCCGAGTTGGGCTCGTGGACCGAGCTCATCTTCGTGGATGGCGAGTCGACCGACGGCACGGTCGAGAAGATAGAGGAAATGATCGAGCGCTATCGGGACAAGCGTTCGATCAAGCTGATACATCAGGTTCCCGCGGTCGGCAAAGGCGACGCCGTTCGCAGGGGCTTCGAGGCGGCCGAGGGCGATATCCTGATGATCCTGGATTCGGACCTCACGGTTCCGCCGGAGGATATGCCCAAATTCTACGCTCCTCTGGCCGAGGGCGCGGCAGAGTTCGTCAACGGCTCGCGTCTGGTCTACCCGATGGAAAAAGAGGCTATGAGGCTTCTTAACGTTATTGCCAACAAGCTGTTCAGCTACGCGTTCTCCTGGCTGCTGGAGCAACGCATCACCGACACACTCTGCGGCACAAAAGTGCTCTTCAAGAAAGACTATGACCGAATAGCCGCGAACCGGAGCCACTTCGGCGACTTCGATCCGTTCGGCGACTTCGATCTCCTGTTTGGAGCCTCGCGGCTGGGGATGAAGATCGTGGAGATGCCCGTTCGATATCGGGCGCGCACGTATGGCGACATCAAGATCGACCGATTCAAGCACGGCTGGCTGCTGCTGAAAATGACCGTCGTCGCATTCAGGAAATTGAAACTTCAGCGGTGGCGCGAGTCCCTCGGCCGCATATTCCGGATCTTCAGGACGGGCTAAGCTCGGTCATTCCCGCAAAACTTGTCTTCGACTGAGCCTGCCCTCGACCCTGATCGGGGGATCGGGGAGCGGAAATCCATATCATAGGCGGTTTTAACGCATTTTTGGCAAAACGACGGGAGGAAACTCCATATGACAAAGATTCGAATCGGAGTCATTGGCTGCGGCGTGATAGCCGATCTGACGGTGTGCGGCTACCTTGCAGACGACCGCGCCGAGATTCGCTCGGTCTGTGACTCAAACAAGGACAAGGCCGAAGCGAAGGCGCGCCAATGGGGCGCTGAAAAGGCCTATGAGAATTACCGCGAACTGCTGGCCGATGAGGACATCGACGCGGTTGAGATAATCACCCCGCATGACCTTCATTGCCCGATGGTGGTCGACGCCGCGAAGGCGGGCAAACACATATCGGTTCAGAAGCCGATGGCCCGCAGCGTCGCCGAGTGCCGCGAGATGATCGCCGCCGCGGAGAAGGCGGGCGTAACTCTCCGCGTGAACGATCCCTTCGTTTTCTATCCGCCCATAGTCAGGGCGAAAGAGCTGATCGAGGCCGGTGAGATAGGCGCTCCCAGCATGGTGCGAGTCCGGACGACGGTGGGCAGCATTGAATGCGGCTGGGATGTCGACCCCGAGGCGTGGACGTGGCGGTTCGATAAAGAGCGCAGCGGCGGCGGGAACATGCTCGACGACATGCACCACAAGTTCGCGGTCGCGCTGTTTCTCGGCGGCGATGTCGAGAAGGTGTCGGCGTTTATCGAGAACCGCGAGTACTTTGTGGACGCGCCTGCCACAGTGATGTGGAAATACAAGGCCGATCAGCGTTACGGCGTCATGGAATGCGTGCACGCGGGCGAGATGCAGATAAAGACGAAATACTATAACTGTGAAGAAAGATTTGAGATCACGGGCTCTCGGGGGATACTATGGATTACCCGATGCACCGGCCGGCTTATGGATGTTCCCGCCCTCATCATGTATCGCGACGGCGCAACCCATGGGTATAACGACATCCCGGCCGATTGGTCCGAGGGATTCAAAGGATCGAACATACACTTCATTGATTGCTTGCTCGATGGAACGACGCCGGGTCTGACCGGCGAAGAGGCGATCAAGGTAATGCAGTTCGCGCTGTCGACCTACGCCTCCGACGACTCCCAGGCGGCCGTGGACCCGGATTTGATCGCATAGGCGCGGTTTCGGTTGTGGGCTCGTGCAATACCGGCAGGCGTGCCGTCAACTTTCTTTCGTTTCCGGCGCATTCCCCGCATTCTCCCAGGGCGTCATATTTTTGGTTCGCCCTCGGGCGAAGTCGAACGCCAGCAGTAACGCGACGATCGCCGCCGACAGCGAGCTTATCCACGCGCTCACCCGAAAGCCCGCAGGCCTGTATTGCACCTCGATCAAGTGCTTTCCCCCGGGGACCGGTATGGCCATGAACAGGTAGTCCGCCCGATAAATCTTTGTCTCCGCCCCATCCACGCTTGCACGCCATCCGGGCATGAAAATGTCGTTCAAGAAGATGAAGCCCGCCTCCGGAACATTGACGACAAGGTCGATCTTGTCCTCGCCCTGCGGTTTGACGACGATCTCGGCGGATGCGCCCTTGGCCGAGCCGCCTGACGACACGAAGCTCGGCTGAGGCTTTTCCTCGAGTATTATCGTTTTGCGATAGTCAAACGACCTGTCGGCGAGCCTTTTGAGCACGTCGCGTTTTTCTTTTATTACCTCAATCTTCCTCGTATATAACGCGCGGGGCAGCGCGTCGGGGTTTTCATATATGTCGAGCGTGCCCGAGAACGCCTTTTTCCGTTTGAACGCCTTCGGCATTTTCCTGGGCGGCGCGTCTTCAGGATACAGGTCGCGCCCGACGTCGTCGATTATGTAGCGCGCCCCGAGAAGATTCAGCATCCGCGGATACCTGTTATCCGACGACCATCGCCTCCAGCCCACAAAGGGTATCTCGTACGACGGCTCGCCTCCCGTCTCCAGATACGCGCAGAACTCGGCGTATCTTTGGAGCGAAAGCGACTCGTATCCGCTTGTTTCGCGGATTCCCTCGATCATGCCGAAGTTGGCGTTGAGCATGAAATTTTTCCAACTGTGTTTCCGCCGAAATATATGAACCCGGTCGAGCCCGACATGCTCCCGGAGAAATTGCTTTTCCTCTTTCAGCTCGGGGAACACATCGCGGGTTATCCAGGGGAAAGTGATCGGGTTGGACACGTACAGCATAAGATCGAGTCCCACCAGCAGAACGGCCAGGATTCCCGCTATCGACGCCGACTTTGTCCGAAAGGCGAGAAGACTGCACGCCAGCAGGACAAACACGTATGCGCCGCCGGCCTTGGGCAGAACAAGAATGAAGGCTCCGCACAGGGCGATGAAAAGCGCGTAGCGGCCGGGTATCCTCGATGGAGAATCGGAGGCGGCGAGCACGTCTTTGACCAGGTGGTTGCACCCGATGCCGGCCATCGTGGCTATCGAAAAGGCCGTGAGGATTAACAGCCGATTGGGCAAGCGAAACCAGTCGCCTGTGGGTAGAAGCGAATAGAGGCTGAATATCGGAGTGTTGGAGCCGAATGCCACGAGGGCTGCAATGACCGCCAATGCGGAGAAAAAGGCGAGTTCGCGCCTGCGCCCCCGCTTGGCGAATGCGAATAACGCCAACAGCAGCGTCAGCACTCCCGGGTACAATGCGTAGTTTGCCCAATCGTAGGAGCCCGGATTAGCGAGCACCGCCAGGAATGTCTTTGGGTGCAGCGACCCGCCGATCAGGATCGCCTCCCGCGTCAGCCCGCCCGGTGGACGAGCGCTTAGCCTCGATAGCTGAAATGTGGGAATCCATTGGAATGCGGTCAGAAGCGCGGGCAGCAGAACCAGTCCGCAGAGCGCCAGAGCCACGGGGCGGGCCAATCGCCGCAGGTCGTCCCTGTTCCGGGGGCGTTCCGCCAATATCAGGAATATCAGGTATCCGAAGACGCCGTAAAGCGTGTACACAAACCCCTGCATGTATCCGGCGAGGAGCTGGCAGCCGACCGCGATGCCCAAAAGGGCGGCATCCGTCCATCGCTCGCCTTTGAATGTTCTGCGAAGAAGCAGGAAGATGAGGGGGATCCAGATGTGCCCCAACACGATATGAGGCCACATAATCAGGTAGCTCACGAATGAACACAGCATGTAGGCCGTTCCCGCGAAAACGGCGGCCACAGTTTCCCCGCCGAGGTCGCGAATCCACATATACATGAAAAGCCCCGCAAGAAAGATGTGGATCAGGTACACCAGGCTTAGGGCCAGGTCTCCTCGCAGGAACCAGTGCGGAAAATTGAGCGGATAAAACAGCGCGGCCTGATAGGTCGCGAAAAACGGCATGCCGCAGTTCGTATAGGGGTTCCAAAGCGGTATGTCGCCCCTTTTCAGATGGTCGAACCCGAATTCGCGCACGGGTAGGTGGTACATATACATGTCCGAGTTCGATCCCGTGATCGTCCTGTTCTCGGCCTCGGTATGTTGGATGTGGGCCCACCAGAACAACAGGGCAAATGTAAAAAGCGCAATCGCCGCCGCGACGCCCGGTGAGGGCCGAAGTATGGACAGCCTGTACTTTTTGCGATGAGCAAATGCTCTTTGCGCCGAATTCGTCATGGTCGGTAAATTCGTGGATGGTGCTTTTTTCGCATCACATCGGACAGAATAGCCCTGTCCGAAAACTGAATTATATCATACCACGTGATATCCTTCGCTCGATAGCGACGAGGGCCATGAGGCTTTTCTCTCGCGACCGCGCTTTGACTCGCAGCCGACATCGCGGTTATGATGATGTGAATGTCACGACCGAGCCAAGTGATAGAGCGGTAGCCTTGGGGTAACGACGTGGTTGAAGCGGCTGATGCAATCATAATAGGCGGAGGCATAACGGGTACAAGCATCGCCTTTCATCTCGCCGCCGAAGGACTGACAAATGTTGTTCTGCTGGAAAAGGAGCTTATGCTTGGAGCGGGTTCTTCCGCTGCGAGCGCGGGCATCATCTACCATCATCTTCCCGAAAAGGTAAACCTCCAACTGAGCCAAAAAAGCCTGCAGGCGGTGCTCGAATTCGAGAGCGAATTCGGCGCGAAGATAGATTTTCGGCAATGCGGCTGCATCCAGACGGCGGGCGCCCCGGAATCCCTCAGAGAGCTTGAAAGCATTCGCAGCGAACTTGCCCGGCTCGGAGTCCGCGCCCTGATGCTCGAGCCGAGAGATCTGACCGACATTTTTCCCGGCCTGATCGTCGACGACCTGCTCGGTGCAATTTTCACACCCGACGACGGCTACTTCGATCCATATGGAATGCTTCAGGGCTATGCCGCCAGGGCCAGGGAACTGGGAGCAAGGATCTTGACGGACACGCCTGCGCTAAAAGTGCGGACCAAGGGCGGGCGCGTCGCGGGCGTGTTACAGGCGCTATTGTTGGGCTACCGGGGCGATATCGATAGCGGCATTGTCATCAATGCCGCAGGCCCGGCTGCGGCCGAGGTCGCGCGCCTTGCGGGAGTGGAAAGGCTGCCTGTTACGCCATTCAGAAGGCAGATTTTCATTACATCGCCGACCGACATCATACCTCCGGATTCGCCGTTTTATTTTGACAGAGAGCCCCCGTTTTATTTCAGACCCGAAAGCGGCGGAATCATAATGAGCATTGCCGAGCTGGAAGAATGCGCGGCGCCCGATCCCAAGCTCGATTGGAGCAGCGCGCCGATTCTTGCCGAACGCGCGACCGGAAGGCACACGCAGTTCGACTCAATTCGGCTCGCAAGGGGATGGGTGGGACTGCGCAGCATGACGCCCGACCATACGGCTATCCTCGGCCCGCTGCCTGAACCCGAGGGATTTCACTGCGCAGTCGGTTTTAGCGGCCACGGCGTCATGCACGCGCCGATGACCGGAAGGATAATGGCCTCGATGATCGTCGACGGTGAATGTGAATCTTTTGAGGGCATTGACCTCGCGCCGTTGAGGTACGAAAGGTTTTCCGCATGACCGCAACTTGATTTCGGTCGGGGACGACGGCATATGCGCGGCGATATCTTCAAGATGGTTTTCCTGATCTGCTTTGTTGCAGGATGTTTGGTGAGGGCTTTCTCAATAAGGGGAATCAGGAAAAACACCGCAGCCTCCGACCATACACCGCGGCTGGAGTGGTTGCTGCTGCTCGCTGTTCTCTTTGGGATGCAGATTATTCCCTTGGTATACATATTCTCGGATTGGCTCGATTTTGCCGACTATCACCTGTCTGCATGGGCCGGCGTGACCGGCGCGATTTTGTTTGTCCCGGCGCTGTGGCTGCTCCGCCGGTCACACGCCGATCTCGGCTTAAACTTCTCACCGAGGATTCGGATTAAGGAGAAACACTCGCTGGTGACCGATGGGGTATACTCTCGTATCCGGCATCCGATGTACGCCGCGCACTGGCTCTGGGCCGTCGCCCAGGCGCTGTTGCTGCATAACTGGATCGCGGGCCCGGCGTTCCTCATGACTTTTCTGCCGGTGTACCTGCTGCGGGCGCCGCGCGAGGAGAAGATGATGCTCGAGCGCTTTGGAGAGGAATATAGCCGGTATATGGAGCGGACGGGACGGGTTGTCCCGCCTTTCCGGAAATAGAGCGTTGGATGGGCCCTTTTATTAGTTAAGGAATTGCGAAACGTCGGTGTATAATACTCCGAGCGATCCGCAGGCGACGCGGTATGGGAGGAACCCGTGAGGTCTGAGAATTTCACATTCAAATCGGAAGACGGAGTGC
>CBFDAY010000122.1:0-7547 GCA_965602895.1 uncultured bacterium | reverse complement strand
TGCCAATATGTGAGAATTTTACCCCGCGATTTCTTTTGAAGAACTCCATGAATGACCTCACCTCGATTCTCCTAAATCGGGCCATATGCCCGATTCAACTGAGTGCAATTGCTATGCCATATTACATCCCACGGCTTTGTTTGAATGTTTCCAATATGCCTAACCTGTTTTATGGCCTAATGTTAGATCCTGCGGCCGTTCATTCCGGGACGCCCACATTCATTCCAAATTTTCCAGCCAAAGGATACATATTTGTCAATAAATGGTCAGAAATCACAGTATTTGTAATGATGACTGTTAAATAGGACAAATAATATAGAGCCTGTCGCGATATATATATCTTTTAAGTTATATTATGCCATAGATTATATCATGTTTGTAAGTTTCTGTCAAGGAAGTTGATTCTGGCTAACGATGGAGTGGAGAAATCAGAAGATAAGGAAGTTGAAGTTTCTAGGATCGACCGGTCAGAGGGTTCAAGCGCCATTCAGCCGCCCCGGCGCTCATTCCCGCAGCATTTTGCCGGTAAGTTCTATGAAGACGTCTTCGAGGGAGGGGTTGCGGAACTGCATATCCCTGAGTTCGAGGCCTTGCTCCTGCGACAGGCCGAGAAGCTCGGCCATGCACCGCTTGACGTCGGCGGTATACAGTACGACATTGGAGCCCACGACGCTGGCTGCGCTCACGCTCTCAAGACCGGAAAAATCCGCCGGGTCGCCGTCCGTCGCGAATTCTATGACGTTTTCCTTATTCAGCTTCGCGACGAGATTTCTCGGAGAATCATGAACAATGATCCTTCCGTGGTCGATAATGGCGACTTCGTCGCTTAGCTTTTCCGCCTCGTCCATGTAGTGCGTCGTCAAAAGGACGGTTTTGCCGCGTTCCTTTATGGATTGTATCACGCGCCACACCTCGCGGCGCGCCTGCGGATCGAGCCCCGCGGTAGGCTCGTCCAGGAAAACCATTTCCGGGTCGTTCACCAGCGCGAGCGCGACGGCCAGCCTCTGGCGCTGTCCGCCCGAGAGTCCGGCGACCATCTGTTTTTCTGTCGATTCCAGCGAAACCACCGCCAGGATCTCCGCCGACGGAAGCGGATTCGCATAAAACGATCGAAACAGGTCGACGGTCTCTCCGACCCTGAGGCGTTCGAAAAGGCTGGTCGTTTGAAGCTGAATGCCCACGAGCTGCCTGGCCCGGTCCTGCTCCTGCGGCATCGGCATCCCGAGCAGCTCGATCTCGCCCGAGTCGGGCTCCTTCAGTCCCTCGATGATCTCCATCGTGGTTGTCTTGCCGGCCCCGTTGGGTCCGACGAAACAGAATATCGTCCCCGGCCGGATGGAAAACGAGATATCGTTCACCGCCCGGATGTTTCCGTAGGACTTCGTGAGGCCTTTGACTACGAGCGCGTATTCGTACATAGGGGCATCATGGTATGGAGGAGATTTGCTTGCGCGCTATTCTAGCATTTTTGCGTTCCATGGGCAAACGGGAACCGGTGATTCGGCTCCTTATCGGAAGCGGCCCTTCGCGATCATGACGCCAAACCGGGGCGCGACCTGCAGAATTGAGTTGACGACGTATTGCCAAAAAGGATATTATTGGCTTGATATGATAGGGAAGAGAGCGAATCCGCCAGGCATTTTATCTCTTCGAATTAGTTCAAGCCTGGACCGATTGTCCGAAAGACTTCAAGTCACATAGTCCGCATGCGGAGACTGATGATGAGCTTTAGAGGAAGACTTCCGATCGCCATGGCGATTGCGCTTATTGCGGCCCTGTTTTTGCAGCGCGCGTATGCGGACGAGCAAGCGCCCACGACCCGGCGCGCCGACGCCGACAAGTACATGTTCATCGACGAGGTCAAGCCTGGCATGAAGGGCCACGGGCTGACCGTGTTCTCCGGAACGAAGATCGAGAAGTTCGACGTCGAAATAATCAGCGTGCTTTACAATATAGGCCCCCGCAGCGACCTGATTCTGGCGCGTATCGAAGGCGGTCCCATCGAAAGGGCCGGTGTTATCGCGGGTATGAGCGGAAGCCCCATATACATCGACGGTCGCATAATCGGAGCGCTCGCTTACTCCTGGGCGTTTTCCAAGGAGGCCATTGCCGGAATAACGCCGATAGGGGAGATGCTCAGCATCTTCGACTTCGAGGAGAGTAGCGGCGAGGGCGCCGTCGGCCGCGCGGATACGGGCCCGCCCGTGTCGTGGGCCGGCGATGCGAGCCTGGACGTTGCGCTTCCCGGGATGGCTTCGGGATCGGTTGCCATGCGCCCGATCATGACCCCGATGGTTTTCTCCGGTTTCTCGCGTGACGCGGTCGAGATGTTTCGTCCCCACCTCGAGGATTGGGGGATCGTTCCCGTTATCGGAGGCTCCTTTTCCGAGCGCCTGGCCGATGTCGACGCTTCGCTGGAGGAAGGCTCATCGATCGGAATCATGCTTGTCAGCGGCGACATGGTGACGGCGGGCGTCGGAACGGTCACGATCAACGACAACGGAAAGATTCTGGCATTCGGTCATCCGTTTATGCTCTCCGGCTCGGTCGATTTTCCGATGACGACGGCCTATGTCCACACCGTCTTGCCCAGCCTGGTGGCGTCTTCCAAAGTCGGCTCCCCTCTAAGGCCGGTCGGCACGTTGACCCAGGACAGGAGCCCGGGTATTTCAGGCGTCGTCGGCGATCCCCCCGAGATGGCGCCTTTCTCGCTCAATGTTCACGGCGGGGCGGCGGGCGCCTCAAGAACGTACAGCTTCGAGATTGCCCGCAGCCGCTGGCTGTTTCCTGCGCTTGCGGGCATGACGCTGAGAAGCGCGCTGAGCCAGTCTGCCAGCAGCACGGGAGATTTTACCGCAAAGGTGCACTATGACATCGAGCTTGAAGGCCTGCCGACGGTAAGCAACGACGCCTTTATTTCCGGCCTGCGCAACTTCCCTTCGCTGGCCACGCTCGGGCTGTACAGGGATCTGAATACACTCTTGGAAAACCGTTTCACGGATGTGTTCATCAAGTCCATCTCCATCGACATCGATGTGCTGGAGGCCGTCGAATCGGCGCGCATCACGAGCGCGCGCGTCCGGAAGGACACTTTAAGGCCGGGCGAAGATATCGAGCTGAAAGTGTTCATGAAACCGTATATGAAGGAATCCATCGAGAAGAACATTGTGGTCTCGCTGCCGGAGCATTTTCCGGAGGGCCGGGCGTTCCTGCAGGTATCGGCGGCTCCGCAGACGGCTTCCTTCGAGAACATCCGCGCGTCATCGCGCTTTCGGCCCGACAGCATCGAAAGGCTCGTGGAACTCGTCGACGAGGACTATCCGGGGAACCGCCTCGATGTCCGGCTCCTCGTTTCGGACCCGGGCATGGTTGTCAACGGGCTGGAGATGTCCGCGCTTCCCTCGTCCGTTTTTTCCGTCATCGCCAGCACGATCGGCAGGGAGCCCGTGGGGATCACGCGGGCGAGTGTGCTTCTCGAAGAACAGTTCCTCATGGATTTTCAGATAGAGGGCGCCATAATCATTCCGATCAGGATCGACCGCAGGGCGCCGTAGAAAGGTGTTTTAACAAGGAGGCGCAGAACGTGACTATCGCCAGGACATTGAGGGTGGTCTCTTTTCTCATTGCAATGCTCGTGACTGCAGCCGCATTGGCAGTGAGCAGCTCGCTTTGGGAATCCGACTCAAAAGACGATTTCGACGCGGGCGAGCCGGATGGAGTTTCGGTGATGCCGCCGGGGCAGATCGTCCTCGGGCCAACGGCGATTGAAACGCCGTTCGACGCCCTGTTTACGTGGTCGCTCACCGAGGATTCCAAGGGCAACATTTACGCAGGCACGGGAAGCGACGGCAAAGTGTTCAGGGTTCCACCCGGCGGAGAAGCGAAGGTCTTTGCCGAATTGGAATTGCAGCAGGTGTTCGCCCTCGTCGCCGGCAAAAAAGACGTCCTCTACGCGGGCGGGTTCCCGGGCGGCAAGGTCTACTCCATCGACGCGAAGGGTGAAGCTGTGGAGTATTTCGATACCGGCCAGGACTCGGTATGGTCGCTGTGCCTGACCGCCGACGGGAAACTCATGGCCGCGACCGGCGATGAAGGACAGCTCTTTGAGATCGAGGCAAAGGGCGGGGGGAGCCTGCTCTACGATTCGCCCGAACGGCGCATCCTTTCGCTTCTGTGCGACGCGGACGGAAACGTTTACGCGGGCAGCGAGCAGGGCGGAATCATCTATCGGATCGATCCGGGCGGGCGTCCCTTTGTTTTCTACGATACGGACCTCGAGGAGGTCACATCGATGACGATGGACTCCGAGGGAAATCTTTATGCCGCTTCTACGCCGGGGGATTTGTTCATGAAAATTCCTCCGAAGGCGGCTCCCGTCGTGTCCAAGGGAGGGTTAAGCGGGGCCGCCGTATCCCAGAATTCCACCCATCCCAAGGGGGTGGCGTCGGTGGCTGGTATGCCCGCAATACCGAGCGGGAAGAAGCGCACAAGCTTTATCTACAAGATAACGAAAGACGGCGCCGCGTCGAAATTCTGGATGTCCCCCGAAAAGCTCATCTTCTCCCTTGCCTATGACGGCGCCAACATCCTTGCGGGCACTGGAGACGATGGCGGCATATACATGATTATGCCCACGGGTGAGGATGCGACATTCTACAAAGTCGACCAGAAGCAGGTGCTTTCCCTGTTCCGATCCGCCGATGGTCGCATAGTGGCTGCAGCCGGCAATGACGCGGCCGTTGTCTCTCTTGGCGACGCTTACTCGGATGAGGGTGTCTTCATTTCTCAAGCGCACGACGCAACGGCCGTCTCGAAGTGGGGAAGGATTTTCTGGGAGGCCGAAGTTCCCCGGCAAACGCGCCTGCTGATTTCGACGCGGAGCGGGAACAGCGAAAAACCCGATGACACTTGGAGCGAATGGTCCCGCGAGAACGGAGGCGCCAAGGGCTTTGTGTCCGAGTCTCCCGTTGCCCGCTTCGTTCAATGGCGCGCGAGGCTGAGCACGTCGAACCCCGATAGGACACCGACGCTTCGCAAGGTTACGGTGGCCTATCTCCAGGCCAATCTTCCGCCCGAGGTGAAGTCGATAAGCGTCGACGGCAACGGCGGCGGAAATACGAAGGGCGGCGCGGGCCCGGCCGGTAAGGGCATGTCTCCGGGCGGCGCTTCCGGCGTATCGACCAATGCGGGTTCGAAGGCCGACAAAAAAGGCGTTAAAGCCGCCCCGACAGCGCACAAGACGAAACTTGAAATCAAATGGAAGACGGAAGACGGAAACGGCGACGATCTCGAATACGAACTCTATTTCAAGGGGACAGGCGAAAAGCTCTGGAAGCTCATCGAGGATGAATTGACCGAGAAAAACCACGAATGGGATACCGAGGCCGTGCCCGACGGCGAATATCATGTTAAACTGGTGGTGAACGATTCGCCGAGCAACCCCGAAGGGGCCTCGCTGACGGCCGAAAGGGTGAGCGAACCCTTCATGGTGGATAACACGCCGCCCAGGGTTGAATCCCTTCGGGCCGCGCGCTCCCGCGATGCGATTGGATATAATATCTCGGGTGTCGTCTCCGACAATCTCAGCCCGGTTCGCTCGGCGCATTACAGCATAGATGCCGGAGATTGGGTGAGCGTGTTCCCGAGCGACGGCATCTTCGATTCCCTTTCCGAGAAGGTGGAGTTCGCGACCGGACTGCTGGACGAAGGCGAGCACACTGTCGTGGTGAAGACGGTTGACTATTTTGGTAACGTTGGAGCGGGAAAGGTAACGTTCGAGGTCAAATGAACCAGGACGACAAGGAAACAGCCAGGATATTGGTCGTTGACGACGATGAGACCAGCGCTATGCTCCTCGAAACCAAGCTCGGCTCGCTCGGCTACGAGGTCACCATAGCGCTGAACGCCGAAGACGGGCTCACAGCCGACGAAGACGTCCGGCCTCACCTGATTCTGCTCGACGTCGTGCTGCCGGAGATGAGCGGCTTAGAGGCCTGTCGTAAACTGAACGAGAGACACAAGGACAAGTATGTCCCGATCATCCTCGTGACCGGAATGAACGACGTCAACGCCAAGATCAAGGGGCTGGAGAGCGGCGCCTATGATTACGTGACCAAGCCGTACGACGCCCAAGAGCTGCTCGCGCGCGTGCGCGCGGCCTTGCGCACGAAAAGACTCTATGACGAATTAATGGCCACGCGCGAGAGGCTGACCGAGGCCGAAAAGCTTGCCGCCCTCGGCCAGTTGGCCATCACGCTCCATCATGAGATAAACAATCCGCTCCAGGCGATAGTCCTTCTGGCCGAGAATCTGTTGAGCGAGCTGAAGGAGGGAGAAGCTTCGGAGGATGACGTCGAGGCAATCCTTAAAAGCTGCGCCAGGATACAGGAAGTGCTCAAGAAGATAACCAAGCTCAAACGCGTTCGCTCCGCCTCTTACATAGGCGAAATGGACATGCTCGATCTCGACAAGTCCATCTAGTGTCGCGTTCGCCCGGCTCGGGCGCGTTCGGTCAGAGTTTGCTATCGGCCCGCCGGAGCAGCAGCGAGTTTGTGACGACCGAGACCGACGATAACGCCATCGCCAGGCCCGCCCAGCGCGGCTCCAAAAGCCCGAGCGCCGCTATCGGAATCCCGAGACAATTGTAGAACATCGCCCAGAAGAGGTTCTGCTTGACCTTCCTGAGCGTGAGTCTGCCGAGCTTTATCGCGCGGACGACGTCCATCAGGTCGCTCTTGACGAGCACTATGTCGCCGGTTTCCTTTGCGATGTCCGCGCCGGAGCCGATGGCGATGCCTATGTCGGCCTGTGCCAGCGCGGGCGCGTCGTTGATGCCGTCTCCGACCATTCCGACGCGCAGGTCTTGGGCCTGATATTTTTTGATCGCATCGATCTTGTCGGCGGGCATAACTTCGGCCTCGACATGATCGATGCCGAGGTCTTTTGCGACGGCCTGCGCCGCCGGCCTGTTGTCGCCTGTGATCATATAGGTCTTCAGGCCGAGCTTCCTCAGCTCGGTTAGCGCTTGGCCCGCGTTCTTTTTGGGGACGTCGGCCAGCGCGAGCATTCCCTTAAGCTTTCCATTGCGGGCGACGTATATAAGCGTCTTGCCCTCCGACATCAGTTTTTCGGCGAGCGGCCCGGCGATCGAATGGTCTATCTCGCAGCTTTCCAGCAGCCTGATATTGCCCGCCGCGATCCGGTCGCCGCCGAGTCTGCATACGATTCCCTTGCCGCCGACCTCCTCGCAGTCGGGCGCGCTCGCGAATTTGAGACCTCTTTGCCGGGCCTCTTCCGTCACGGCCTCGGCCAGTGGGTGGGATGACCCGCTTTCGACGGTCGCGGCCAATTCCAGAAGCTCGTCCTCGCTCATTGTCTCATCGAGCGCGACCCCTCCGACTACGCGCGGAGCGCCCGTGGTGATAGTGCCGGTCTTGTCGAAGACGATTGCCTGCAGGCGCGATATGTTCTCCAGCGCCGAAGCCTTTTTGAAAAGTATTCCTCTTCCCAGCCCCACGCCGCTCCCGACCATTATCGCGGTGGGGGTT
>CBFDAY010000121.1:0-7558 GCA_965602895.1 uncultured bacterium | reverse complement strand
TTCCAGTCGGTCCGCTCGAAGTCGGCCGCGGCCGGATCGGCAAAAGCCATGCAAAAGAACCCCGCAACGAGCAGCATCGTCGAGATATGCCTCATTGTGTTTTCTCCTCTTCCGGCCGGGGGCCCAACAGGAGGTCTTTGTATTTCTGATACAGCAGCGAGACGCCGATCAGGATTATCCCCAAAACGATGAACGAGATTATTCTATAGAAAGCTTCCAGCGATGACAGGTCTATGAAGAAGACTTTTAGGATAGTCACGGCAAACAGCGCCAGCGCCATGTAGCGCATCGGCTTGTATCCTTTCCGAAAGCCGACCACGATGAGGAAAGTGGCATAGAGCATCCAGATCAACGACAACGATAATTGCTGCGCGTATCTTGCTGCGTTTCCTGAAATTTCCTTCTGGAGCCGCAGATGTTTCAGATAGTCATATGCCTCGGCGCTCAGCAGGATTATTGCCAGGAAATTGGCGGCGAGCAGCAAGCCGCCCACCAGGAACCTGTTCTCAATGGGCATCTGACCTTTCTTTTGGGCGAAGAAGTATGCGGAAAGCGCCATTGCGGTGATACCGGCGACGTATGAGAACACGCGCTTGTTAATGAGGAGCATGAACTCTTCTTCGACATAATGGTAGGGCAAATCAATATCGAACGCCAGTAGGCGGAAGAAGACAAGCGCCAGTATGGCAATGGCGGCCAGCCGGGTGTTCCTGCTTTCGTAGCGGTAAGCGATGTAGGCGAGGATTGCTCCCTCGACCGCCCAACCTGTGGTTATCCAGTTCTGCTTGAGCTGTATAGGGACGGCGAGCGTGACGAAGGTGGCCGCAAGCCCGAGGAAGACCCACACAAGGAAGCGGTCCTCCTCATTGCGAACGTTCGTGAGATACGCGAGCGCGACATAGGCGCCGCCTATCGCAAGCGAGAACAGCCCGAGGTAGTCACCGTATTTGTCCTCGAGCAAAAAGTACATCGATCCGAAGTACAGGGCCGCGTTAAGGAACGCGAGGATCAGCTCGGGGGCCGTCGCCTTGCGCCGATTGACGATGTTGTACAAAATCGCGAGAACCGCGAACAGTGCGAAAAAGAGCGTGAGGAAGAAAGCCGTCGGCCAGAGCTTTTCCGGCTCATAGAATCTCCCGGCCCACGCCGCGAACGTGGACACCGTGAATATGAAGCTCTGATAGTTCAGCAGGGGCCAGTTTCTGAAATAGGCCACGCCGAGGATACCCGCATTCAGAAGGAAGATATAAGAGAAAAGGGTGACCTGGTTGTCGACTCCCGTGCTCAGGAGAAACGGTGTCAGAAAGCCGCCGAGGGTTGCCAGCGAGGCGATGGGCAGCGCGCTGTACCACACGGCCAGTGTGACGCTGGCGGCGGTGACGAGTATCATGAACGCAAGCGCGGCGGTCTGGGGAATGAGATGATAAAATGCGAAGGCCGCATAGACGGAGAGATACAGGATGGCTATGCCGCCGCCTGTGAGCCCCTGTGAGAAATACTTGTAATCCTTTCTGCGGTACCACTCGCCGAGGCCGATGAAAACAAGGCCGACAATGAGACCGATGATCACCCGGCCCGTCTCACCGATCCAGCGGTTATCGAACGCGTACTTCAGGAAAAAGGCGATTCCGAAAATGACCAGCGTCATGCCGATGCGGTTCAGCCAGCGGCTTCCGATCAGTGTCTCCATGTTCCATTCGATCTTCTTTGGTGTAGCTTTTGGGATGACTGGCCTCGGCGGAGGCGGCGGGGCGGGCTGTGCCCGAACAGGCCTATGAGGCTCGGGGGAGACTTCTCTTGGAGCGGCGCCGATTGAGGCTTCAAGCGACGCCATGCGTCTTGCGAGTTGCCTCACATCGCGGGAGAGGTTGGTTATGTACACGAACAAGACAACCCCTGCCGCTGCAGCGCCTACAAACATCATGAACAATAGAAACAGCGCCAGCGAATAACCCATGTCCGCGCCCTCCCATGCCGGGCAGACCCGCCTCGACAGGTTTGCTCGTTTCGCCTGCGAGCGGGGATTCTACAGGTCAATCATCCCCGTGAATTCAAGCAATTCGCTATGTCGCCTGAGGAATTCTTCTTCGACGTCCACGCGGAAAGTCCTCAGGAATTTTCCCACCATGGACCAGTAACCGATCGAAAGCGTCAATTCCACGAGGCTTGTGTTGTCGAGGAATTGCGATACGATATTGAACGTTTCATCCTTCGGCCGGCTGTCGCGGACGACCTCCTCCGTGTATTGCAATACCGCCTTATCCTGCGCGTCGAAAAGCCATGACTCGCTCCAGCTATCGAGTTCGCTGATCTCCTCGCGAGAGATCCCGGTGTCCACCGCTATCGGGACATGTTGCGCCCACTCGTAGCGGGCGCCGATCATCTGGGCGATCCTTAAGATGGCCAGCTCGCGGAAGCGCGCGTTGAGGTGGGCCTTCATTATCAGCCTGTTTCCGAGCCTGATGAATTCACGAATCGATATGTCGCTGTGGGCGGCCATCCTGAAGATGTTCATGATCTCGGCGCCGTCGGTGTTGGCGCGCATCTTGTCGAAGAAGTCGCGGACCTTTTGCGGCGACTCGTCCAGGTTCGCATACGGAATCCTTGTCATGTGTCTCCTTTCCGGTGTTACTACGGGGAGCATGAAATACATAATACTCTTGTCATTCTGAACGCACCGCGTTCTTCGAGATTCTTCGCGGAGTTTATCCTCCGCGAAAGCGGGGGGCTCAGAATGGCGACTACTATCTGCTCCAAGTAGTAAGTGATCGAATCGATGAAAAGATCAGATGTCGTCATTGACCGAACATACCAGGCCGGGTTCCTCGCCGGGCATGAAGCATTGCAGGCAGCCCGTGCATTCCTCCACGGTCTCGGGTCTTCCTTCGAGCGATTTGCTGACGAGTTCCGGATCGGCTATCAGCGCTCTGCCGAGGGCAACCATGTCGGCCATTCCCTCCGCGAGCGCGTTTTCAACCTGCTCCAGTTTGAGCACACCGCCCACCGCTATGACGGGAATGTCGACGGATTTCTTTATCTCGCCGGCCAGCTTTATTATGTTGCCCTCCGCGGCTTCCTGTATCATGAGTGCGCCGGAGTCTTGTCCGCCTGCGGACACGTGTATGATATCGAGTCCGTCCTCTATGAACATCTTCACCATCTCGAGGCTCTCATTGACCGTCAGCCCGCCCTCTACATATTCTTCGACGCTCATCCGAACTCCAAGCACAAAGTCGTCGCCGACACGCTCGCGGGTTTTTCTCAGGATCTCCCGCACTATATTCGCGCGCTTCTCGGTGCTGCCGCCGTATTTGTCGCCTCTCCGGTTCGCGGCAGGAGACAGGAACTGGTTCAGCAGGTAACTGTGGGCGGCGTGAAATTCAACCATCTCCGCGCCGGCGCTTTTCGCGGCCTCGGCCGAATGGACGAACCGGCCGATGATTTGCTCGATTTCTTCGAGCGTAAGCTCGCGCGGGGTGATTCCCGTCAAGGGTGAGGCGATAGCTGAAGGTCCCACAACGTCGCCGCCCGCGAGATCCGGCATCAAAGCGCGACCTCCGTGGTTGATCTGGACGGCGGGGACCGAGCCGGCTTCCCTTATGGCGTCGAAAAGCTTCCGGGCGGACGCGATGTGCCTGTCCTCATAGAGGCAAAGGGCTCGCGCTCCGAGCTTTGAGGTGGGCGATACTCCGGTGGCGCCCACGATCGAGAGGCCGACGGCGCTTTTTGCTATCCTTTGATGGAACCTTATCAGGCGATCCGTCGCCTCGCCGTCCTCGGTCGCGTAATTCGTCTGTATCGGCGCGAAAGCCACGCTGTTCGGGAACGTTGTCTTTTTTATGGTCAGCGGTTGCTTGGTCAGTTCGTAAGTCATATTGGATGTTGCCTTTCTTTTGTCAGGAGAGTCCAACCGGTCGGAAAGCCATTGCGATGCGACCCTGTCAGGCTCCCCGCTCATGATTTGAGATATTTCTTCAGGCCGCGACGAACTTTCTCGGCCGAGGCCGAAAGTGATTCCCTCGAGCTTTCCGCAACGTCGCAGGCGGCCTCGTACGCTACTATTCCACCTGCAAGCGCGTATGCGCCCAGCGGTCTCGCGGCCTTTATGACTAGCGCGGCCGTTAGGCTGGCGCAAACTCCAAGCAGGAAAACGGTGGTTTTGGTCATCTCGGGCTCCTTTGAAAAATCATATTGTGCATTGCCGCAATCTTAAGGGGAATTCTACCATTGCAGGGCAGGAGAAATCAATCCGGATGCGCGTGAGGCTGTGGATGATGCCGATGCTATTGCAACGCCCATCATGGCTTGGCGCAATGACACCGCCACCATGTTTGTGCTATTCTATGAAACGATCTGATCGTTGAAAGGGATCTGGAGCGTTGGATATGAACAAAAAGAGCCTGACCGACATCCTGAACTATCCCTCGGCCGGCGAGGTGGAGCGGCTTGTCGGCGGTGAGAGTCACGACCCGCACGCGATACTCGGAGCGCATTCGTTCGACGGGGGCAAGACACCGGGCGTGGTTATTCGGGCCATGCACCCCGATGCGCAGTCGGCCGAAGTCCGATTTGATGACGGAGGCTCGCTCGAAATGAAGCGCATCCACTCCGGCGGGCTGTTTGCGGCGGCCGTCAGAGGCAGGTCTTGGCCGATTTCCTATAAGGTCCGGTTCGCCTTTGCCGACGGCGGCGTTTGGGAACACAGGGACCCCTATGCCTTCATGCCCACCCTCGGCGACATCGATATCTATCTTCACGGAGAGGGAACCCACGGGCGTCTCTACGAGCGGCTCGGCGCCCATCCGCGCATTGAAGGCGGCCACGGCGGGGTCGCATTCGCCGTGTGGGCTCCCAACGCCAGGCGCGTGAGCGTGATCGGCGATTTTAACGGCTGGGACGGGCGTCTCCATCCGATGAGGATGATGGGCAATTCCGGCATCTGGGAGCTGTTCCTCCCCGATATCGGCCCCGGCGCCAAGTACAAATATGAGATAAAAGCGCCCGACGGGACCCTTAGGCTGAAGACCGATCCGTATGCGTTTTTGATGGAGGGCCCTCCCGACTGCGCCTCGATCGTATGGGAAACCGGGCAGTACGAGTGGCGCGATGTCGCATGGATGAAGGAAAGGGGATTGAAAGAGCCTCGGCGGAGCCCGATGGCCATATATGAAGTTCACCTTGGCTCATGGATGAGGACCGAAGATGGCCGGTGGCTGTCATATCGCGAACTGGGGTCCAGGCTGGTGGAGCACGCGAAGAAGTTCGGGATTACGCATATCGAGCTGTTGCCTGTGGCCGAGCATCCCTTCGACGGGTCGTGGGGCTACCAGGTGACGGGATATTTCGCCGCGACCAACCGCTTCGGGACCCCCGATGATTTCAAATACTTCGTCGATATCTGCCATCAGAACGACATCGGCGTGATCCTCGACTGGGTCCCGGCTCATTTCCCGAAGGACGACTACAGCCTCCGTTGGTTCGACGGGACTGCGCTCTACGAGCACCTTGACCCCCGCCAGGCCGAGCACCGCGATTGGGGGACTCTTATCTTTAACTTCGGCCGCCACGAGGTTCGCAATTTCCTCCTGGCGAGCGCGCTCTTCTGGCTCGATGAATACCATATCGACGCGCTCAGGGTCGACGCGGTGGCCTCTATGGTGTACCTCGATTACAGCAGGGAGGAAGGCGAGTGGGTCCCGAATCGATACGGCGGTAAGGAAAATCTTCATGCGATAGATTTCATCCGTCGCCTGAACGAGGCGGTCTATGCGCAGTTTCCGGGATGCTTCACAATTGCCGAGGAATCGACGTCGTGGCAGGGAGTGACCCTGCCGACCTATCTCGGGGGCCTCGGCTTCGGCTTCAAGTGGAACATGGGATGGATGCACGACACCCTCGAGTACTTCAGCAAAGAGCCCGTTCATCGGAGCTATCATCACAACCAACTGACGTTTTCTATGCTTTACGCCTACAGCGAGAACTTTGTGCTGCCGCTTTCGCACGACGAGGTCGTCCACGGCAAGAAGTCGCTGCTTGGCAAGATGCCCGGCGACGAGTGGCAGAAGTTCGCCGCACTCAGGCTGCTGATGGCCTACATGTACACGCATCCGGGCAAGAAGCTTTTTTTCATGGGAACTGAGACGGCGCCGGAGCATGAATGGAACCATGACCGCGGACTCGACTGGGACCGTCACTCCCACCCGCTGCGAAAGGGCCTGCAGGTTTTCATGAGCGATTTTGGAAGGCTCTACCTTGAAGACGCTTCACTCTGGGAATGGGACTCTGAGCCGCGAGGTTTTTCCTGGATCGACTGTCAGGACTGGCGGCAATCGGTTATTTCCTACCTTCGCAGTTGCTCTCGGGGCTATCTTGTGTGCATATTCAATATGACACCGGTCGTGCGCCACAACTACCGCGTAGGCGTGCCTGAGGCGGGGCGGTATAGCGAGCGCATTAACACGGATTCCGAGCTATACGGCGGCTCGAACATTGGAAACAGCGGAGTCGTGCAGACCGAATCGTTGGAATTTCACGGCTACTCGCAGTCGTTGTCGCTGACTCTTCCTCCGCTGGCGTGTCTGATCCTGGCGCCGGAGCCCGCCGAAGGAACCGGTTCGAAATTACGTCGCATTTGAGTCCGCCCCTGATGTATCATGCATCGTCCGCAGGATGGCTCGGGTTTTCGCGAGGGTTCGGCATGGAAATCTATCAGAGCCGCATTCCTAAAAAAAACGACGCTCACACGCATCTGTTCGCCGACACCGATTGCATTCTGCGCCTGATGGACAGACAGGGTATCGAGAAATCCGTCGTGCTCGTCATGGGGATGGACAATCCGGATGTGCTCGAATACAACCGATCGATATGCTTCAAGCATGCCCGCAATCATCCCGACCGGCTCGCGGTCATGGTCACGTTCGACCTGTCGAAGATTGACGAGGACGGATACGCCGCATGCGAGACGGAGCGCCTGGAACGCGGCAAGGAGGCCGGCGCGGTCGGTGTCAAGGTGTCGAAGGAACTCGGGCTGTTCGCAAGGGACAGCGCGGGCGACCTTATAGTCGTGGACGATCCCAGGCTCGATCCCATCTGGGACAAGGCGGGCGAGCTGGGACTGCCCGTCCTGATTCACATCGGCGACCCGCCCGCCTTTTGGCGACTTGTTGACGAGAACAACCCGTGTCGCGTTCTGCTGGGTGAGATGCCCGAGTGGCTCTATCACGGGCGCGAGAATTTCCCGAGCTTTGAAGAGTTAATGCGGCGGCGCAACAACATTTTGAGAAAACATCCGGACGCCACATTCATCGGCGCGCACCTGGGAAGCGGTGCGTGGGATATGGAGGTGGCCGAAGTCATGGCGAACCTCAAAGAGTTCCCGAATTTCTATGTCGACGCATCGGCCGTGGTCGACGAAATCGGCAGACACCCCGAGTCGGCCCGCGAACTCTACCTGGAGTACTCGGACCGCATCATGCACGGGACCGACTTGATTGTGATAAGCGCGTGGGACAACCCGCTCGAAGAGCAAAGGTGGGCCGATGAGCTGGAGCGATATAAT
>CBFDAY010000120.1:0-7653 GCA_965602895.1 uncultured bacterium | reverse complement strand
CCGCCTCATGACTCTCGCGTTTTTCCTGTTCGCATTATGCCGGGGAACACCGGCCTTTGCCGACGAAATCGAGTTTTTTGCGGGCTCGGCGTCGAAACCCGCGACCGAGGAGCTGGTTGCGCTCTTCGAGGCCGAGACCGGCCACACGGTCAAGCTGTTTCTCGGCAGCTCGGGAAACCTGCTGTCGCAGATGAAGATCGCGCGCCGGGGCGACATCTATTTTCCCGGCTCGCCGGATTACATGAAGATAGCCAGGGAAGACGGAATTGTCATCCCCGAGAGCGAAAGAATCGTGACCTATCTCATTCCGGCCATAAACGTGCAGAGGGGAAACCCGAAGGGTATAAGAAATCTAAGCGATCTGGCCGGGAAGGACATCAGGGTTGCCATAGGGAATCCGCGCCACGTCTGTGTCGGACTGTATGCCGTAGAGATATTGGACTATAACAACCTCGAAGCCGAAGTAAGGCCGAGAATCATCGGCCACACCGAGAGTTGCGCCAACACCGCAAACATGGTCGCTGTCGGCGGGTCCGACGCCGTTTTGGGCTGGCGAGTGTTCGAGTCATGGAACCCGGACAAGATAGAAACCGTGCTGCTACGGCCCGACCAGACGCCTCGAATCAGCTACATGCCGATAGCTATTTCCACATTGTCCAAAAACACCGAGCTTGCCGGGCAGCTCATAGATTACTTTTGCTCCAAGAAAGGCAGAAAAATCTTTGAAAAATGGGGTTATGTTACCAGCGAAGAGGACGCCCGCAGGTATGCGCCCGAGGCAAGAATCGGCGGGGACTATGTTCTTCCCGAAGGATGGTGATCTGCTTTGACGCCCGTTTCGGTAAAGACCGGCCGTTTGTCGACAGCCATGGGGAAAGCGATATTTATCCTGCCGTTTCTCTTCATCGTCGGAGCGTATCTGGCGGTGCTGGCGCTGACGTTCATAAGCTATCCGCCCGTGAAGATCTTCGGGATCATGGTCTCGCCGGAGGTGCGGCATGCGATCGCGCTGAGCCTGACGACCGCGACGGTCTCGAGCCTGATCGCGATGGCGCTCGGCGTGCCGACGGCGTATTTCCTTGCGCGCCGCCAATTCCCGGGCAAGGCGCTCGTGGACACGCTGCTCGATATTCCCGTGTTCATCTCGCCTATCGCCATAGGCGCGCTGCTGCTTGTCGCATTCAGCAGTCCGCAGGGAAGATGGCTCCAGAGCCACACGCTGGAGCTGGTCTTCGAGGTGCCCGGAATTATCGTGGCGCAGGCGGCGATCGTGACCGCGCTGGCCGTTCGCTTGATGAAGGCGACGTTCGAGGCGATCCCGGAGCGATATGAGAAAGTCGCGCGCTCGCTGGGATGCACGCAGTGGGCGGCGTTCCGCAAGGTCGTCCTGCCGCTTTCGAAGAGCGGCCTGATCGCCACGGCGATAGTCGTGTGGGCCCGCGCGATCGGCGAGTTTGGCGCGACGGTGACGCTTGCGGGCGCGACAGAGCGCAAGACGGCCACTATTCCGACCGCGATCTATCTCGGTTTTGCCAGCGCCGACGTCGAGCGCGCTCTTACGCTTGTGGTTATCCTGGTTTTCATATCGATGCTCAGCCTCATTGGCCTGCGGCGGATCGCGGGAAGGCCGCTCCAGTTGTGATAGCCCTCGACCGAATCGGCCTCGCGCTCGGCGAGTTCTCGCTCGACGACATCTCTTTGTCGGTCGAGGACGGCGAGTTCTTTATCCTGCTGGGTCCTTCCGGAGTGGGAAAGACCGCCTTGCTCGAGGCGGTTGCCGGGCTGAACCCCATACGGAGCGGGCGCGTGCTCCTTGACGGCCGGGACGTGACCGACCTGCCGCCCGAGGCGCGCCCCATCGCATACGTGCCGCAGGACGCCTCGCTTTTTCCTCATCTCAGCGTGAGGGACAACATCCTTTTCGGCGCGCATGCCCGTCGGCTGCCGGAGGATACGTGGCGCCCGCTGTTCGGCGACCTTGTGGAGGCCCTGCAGATCGAAACGCTGCTGGATCGCGGCCCCGTGGACCTTAGCGGCGGCGAGCGCCGGCGCGTGTCGCTGGCGCGGGCGCTCCTGACATCGCCGAAGATCCTGCTGCTGGACGAGCCTTTCAGCGGACTCGATCCGCCGATCCGCCGCGAGCTCCAGATACTGGTCAAGCGGTTGCAGCAAAAGCTCAAAGGAACGTTCCTGCAGGTCACCCACGACAGGGAGGAGGCATTTATCCTCGGCGATATCATCGCCGTAATGATCGACGGCCGGATCGAGCAGGTGGCAAAACGAAACAGGCTGTATTTCCATCCGCAAAGCCTCAATGTCGCCCGTTTCACGGGCATGGAAAACATAATCGAGGGAGAAATCGTCGGGGTCGACACAGGGAATTCGCGCTTCACGCTCGAATGGGCGGGCAACATGCTGGTGGTGGAGTCGAGCCTTTTTCGACCTCGGGTCGGTCGGCGCATCATGCTCGGCGTTCGCGCCGAGGAGGTGATGCTCGTCAAGCCCGACAGGCCGATCCGCGAAGGGCGCGACTTCAACATTTTGAGCGGCAACCTCATTGAGATATTGGAGAAGGGCGCGACGCACACGCTCGTTGTGGCGGAGCAGAACTCAGGGCAATCCATCTGGATGGAGCTTCCCAACTTTCTGTACCGCCGGTACGAATTTCGGGAAGGCCAATCCCTCAGCGTACGAATACGCCCGGACAAGTTCTGCATTATCGAGAGCCGATGAGCGGGCGGTTTTGCCGCGCGGGTATTGGAAAGATCGGTTGGAGACAGAGCGCCTGATCGCCTTCGGACGGCGTATATGGAACAACTCGACAGGCCCCTCCAAGGGTCGGTTTTGCCCTTAATAAAGCGAGATTTTCGGTTGACACATGCGCTTGTAAAGTGTTAAAATAATATTTGATCCCCTCTCCCATCACCCACAGGAACACAATAAGAGAAAATGGCTGAAGAAGGATTCGCAAACAAAAAAATTGCCAATTATCGCATCATGGCCGAACTCGGCAGGGGCGGAATGGGAATAGTCTACAAGGCCCTCGACGAGGAGCGCGACAAGCTTGTGGCGATCAAGGTGCTTCCGCCGGACTTCCTCGAAGACCGACGCAAGGCCCAGTACCTGGACCATGAATTTAAAATCGCCCTCGAGCTGAGCCACCCCAATATCATCCGGTTCTTCAAGCTGATGAAACTCCAGTTGCCGGGGGAGAAGAAAAGGCGCGGCTTCCTGATCATGGAGCTTGTCGATGGCTGGAACATGCGCAAACACATCAAGGATCAGGATCTGACTATTTTCCAGGCCGTGGATCTGACGCTTGACGTTTGCAAAGGTCTCGACTATATTCATCATCATGGAATCGTGCATGCCGATATGAAACCCGAAAATATCTTGATTTCGCTTACGGGAGCGATCAAAATTGCGGATTTCGGGCTGTCGAAGGCCGATTCCCTCTTTCAGTTTTCGCGCGACAAGCTGCGGGGGACTAAGAGATACATGGCGCCGGAACAACTTACGAGAAAGAAAGTCGATCCGCGCACCGACATCTATTCCCTCGGCGTGACGTGCTACGAGCTTTTCACTGGAGAGTCCCCTTACACCGGAAAAAGCGCCGCTGAGGTAATTCATGAAATAGTGAACAGGCGAATCAAGCCGAGACCGCCGTCGGAGGTAAAGGCGGGACTGCCTCATCATCTGGACAAAATCCTCATGAAGGCGCTCCGCAAGAACCCCAAGCAAAGATACCAGTCCATGGTCGAAATGATGCTCGATTTCAGGCGCATGGCGCGATCGCAGATTTGATCGCCGCCGCATTCTGCATCGCCGTCAAGAATACCCGCAGAGTACTTTCCCCGGGGCTTTTTTTCTTCCCGACACAGGAGTTCCCGCACGCGAGCATTTGACCAAACATCGATGACTGTGATAGCTTGGGGCGGGGCGAAGGCGGGGGGCTCAGAATGACAAATATTATCTGCTCCGAGCAGCAACACCATCCCTGACGAAAGGAAACGACAAATGGACCTTATGGAGGCTATCAGGAAAAGAAAAAGCATCCGCGCATACAAGCCCGATCCCGTGAGCAAGGAAACGGTCGAGGAACTGCTCGATGCGGCGATTCAGGCGCCGACGGGCTCGAACTCGCAGCCGTGGAAGTTCTATGTGGTCGGCGGCGAGAGGAAAAAGCAACTGGACGAGGTGCTGCTCAAGTGCCTCGATGAAGGCCGGACGACCAGCAACGAGCTTCAGATGCAGCGGGAAGGCGGCGACGAAAAAGTCCAGGAGCGGATCGCCTCTCGCAGGTCCGGGCTGATGCGAGAGGTCATGGACATCTTGAGGGAAAACGATGTGCCCATCGAGATGTTCGCAAAGGGTAGCTTCCGCTACTTCGGCGCGCCGGTCGCAATCTTCATCACGATGGATCAGTCTCTCGCCGAGAACACGCTCGTGGCCGTGGGAGCGGCGGTCGAAAACCTGCTGCTTACAGCCTGCGCCAAGGGCCTGGGCGCCTGCTGGATCGGGATGGCCCTCATGTATTCGAAACAGATCAGGGAGAACCTCGGCATTCCCGAAAAGGAACGGATTATCACAAGCCTCGCTCTCGGCTATCCCGACGACGAGGCTCCGATAAACACATTTAAAGCGGGACGGGACGATTTCGACACCTTCGTCGAGTGGATCGGCTGGGATTGAAGTCTGCAATATGCCATCGGCAACCTGCGCGAGGCCGCCGTCGCGGGCCTTATCGGTGCGCCCGGACTTTGCGAATTGCATCGCCGGCTTGCGGTCGAAAAGTTGGCGAATTCGATTCGCAACGCTGAAAAGACGGGACAACAGGAACCTCGTTCCGAATGCGCCATTTGAGCACATCCGTGGAAGACGATCTGGAAAAAGTCCCCAGCTTTATCTTGTTCGCAATGTTGATCCTGCCCTGCCTGCTGTTGTATGCCCCATCCCTTTCCTACTTCTTTGCACAGGATGATTTCTATTTCCTGCACAATGCCTCGCAATACAGGCTCGGCGACCTTGCCGCAACGTTCAAGCCCATCGGCCCTTTCTACAGGCCCCTGAGCACCTCGCTGTATTTCTCGCTCATGCTGAGGCTGTTTGGCCTGTGGCCCGCGCCGTATCACGTGTTCAGCCTCGGGCTTTTCTGCCTCAATGTCCTGCTCGTCTATCACGTGGGATACGCGGTCTTTCGGAGCCGCGAGGGAGGATTCATCGCTGCGGTATTCTATCTGACACGGGGCGTTCATTTCGAGACCGTAAGCTGGGTATCGGGCATCCAGGATCTGTCGATGACTTTCTTCGTTCTGGCAAGCATGCTCCTGTACCTGGGCCGCGCGCAAACGGGGAAATACCGCCTTTTTCCTGCCCTGGGCATGTTCGTACCGGCCCTTCTTTCGAAGGAAACCGCCGTCGTGCTCCCCCTTTTTTTGCTGGCATACGAGATCATTCTCGGCGGGCGCAGGCCGGAGTGGAGACGGCTCTGTGCGACGCTTCCGTTTTTTGTCGCGGCGGGAATCTTTGTGCTTGTCCGTTCCGCGTTGGTCCTGCCGATGCCCGAAGCAGGCGAATACGCTACGGGCGTCGGCCTTTTCTGGCTTTCCAATCTGGTCAGATACTTCCTGGCGTGCTCAAATCCTTTTCTCACAGCGGCCACCGCATTTCCGAGGCATCTCATCTTTTTTCTTTTTTCACTTCTTCTGATAGTCGGATTGATCATATTTGCGCCGCTTTCAGCCGACAGAAAGCTGATCCGAAGGGGGACAACGGCGGGCCCGGCCGCCGCCGAAGACAGAACCCTCAAGCGAATAAGGCCCGCGGTTTTCGGCCTCGTGGTCTTCCTTATGGGAGCCCTGCCCGCCCTGCAATTCAAGAACAGATTCGAGCCCTACTATATGAGTCTCGGATGCATCGGCATTTCCATCGCATTTGCGTCGGTTGTGACATCAGTGCCGGGGCGCAGGCTCAAGGCTGCCGTTCTGGTGGGGATTTGCGTGATATCGCTGATGACGAACATCCGGCTTCGCATGAACCAATTAAGTCACGTGGCCCGCTTCTCGCCGGTGGCGGAGGCCGCTATAAGCGACCTCCGTCCCGCGCTCGAGACCGCCCCGCGCGAGGCGACCCTGTATATCTCCGGGGCGGATCAATATCTGTCGAGCGCCCTCTACTCGGGGAAGGGGATACAGACCTTTTTCCCCAATGTGAGAGCGGTCGTGTTTGACAACGCGTCGCCCGGTTTTCGGCCGGACGGAACCGAAGTGGTTTTTCAATATTCCCGAGGCAAGCTGACCCCCGATCGATAGGCGGTCCGTGTGGGATTTGAAATTCAGTTGTTGTCTCATGCGTGGAAAAATCATAGAATGAAGAGGATTTGTCGAGCCGAATCAAGGGGCGGCGCACTCGCTTTGTCCGCGGATGTCGCGCGCCTGTCTTCGGAAAAGCCGGGTTAAACGCGCCGTTCCGGTATCAACGCCGGGGTCGCGGCCCCGAAAGGAGTCTTGAAATGTTCTATAGAGAAAAATGCGATCTGTGCGGTGACTGCCTCGTCGAGTGCAAGTACACCGATTACGACCGCGACGGCGCGATCGCCGAGATGACCGCGCTCATCGAAGGGCGACCGACCGACATCGTGAAGCAATGCATCACGTGCGTGGCCTGCAACGAGGTCTGCAAGGAGGGGGCGAATCCGTTTGACCTCATCTGCGACGTGCAGGAAAAGACAAATGCGCTGGAGGTGCCGGAGGCCATCGCCCAGATGTTCGACGCGGGACATCATATGCGGAGTGAAGTCCGCAAAGGCGCGCCCGGCAAGCCGGCCATCTCGACCTGCATCGTCGGATCAAGACTGCCGAGACCGCTGGAGGGCTCGCTCTTCGACGACCTCACCCACATTTGGGGCGGCGACTACTTCTGCCACATAGGCTGGGTGCACCTCGGCATGTCGAGCCCGTTGGACAAGGGCATACGCTCTTTCATAGACAACCTTGCCGCCACAGGCGAGACGGAGATCGTGTTTGCCCACGACGATTGCTACGCCACGGTCACAACCATGGCCGGGCAATACGGCATCGACGTGCCGTTCCGCGCCGTCCACATAATCGAATATCTGCGCGACCGGATGAAGGCGAGGCAGGGCGAGGTCAAAAAACTCGGCCTGAAAATCGCGTATCAGCGGCCGTGCGCATCGCGCTACACGCCGGAGAAAGAGCCCATGGTCGATGAGCTGTTCGATCTGATCGGGGTGGAGCGCGTTGCAAGGGAATACGACCGCGAAAACGCGCTGTGCTGCGCATTGCCGCTGTTTTTCAGGGATATGGACAGGATGCAGGAGATACAGTCCAAGAACCTCGACGACGCCAAAGATGCGGGCGCGGAGGCGATGACGTTTCTCTGCCCGGTCTGCGTCCAGGGTCTCGGAGTCGGCGCGGCCGAGCGCGAAATGAAAATATACATGCTGAGCGACCTGTGCCGGCTCGCGCTCGGCGAGGAGATTCCCGAATATTCGCCCTAGCGTTATGTCCAAGGAATACCTTCACAAAATCGCTTTTGCAACTTGCTACTAACGCCGCTGCGCCTGCGCAGCGCCCATAAGATGCGACACTGCCCGGGCCGCGAACAGGCGGCTCGACGAGGAGGATGAAACAT
>CBFDAY010000119.1:0-7756 GCA_965602895.1 uncultured bacterium | reverse complement strand
AAAAGGAGCGCAGGCGTGAGGACGCCGAGCGATTAGAGGGCGATGACCGGCGTTTTCTCTGGCATCCGTTCACGCAGATGCGGGACTACGAGGCCGAGACTCCCGTTATCATAGAGCGCGCCAAGGGGGCCTACCTGTTCGATGTCCGAGGCAGGCGCTACCTCGACGGCGTGTCTTCCTTGTGGGTGACCGTCCACGGGCACAGGAAGCGCGCGATCGACGCGGCAGTCAGACAACAGCTCAACATGGTCGCGCATTCCACCCTCCTCGGCATCTCCAATGTTCCGGCCGTAAAGCTCGCGAAGATGCTCGTCGAGCGCGCGCCCGAGGGGCTGACGAGGGTTTTCTATTCGGACAGCGGCTCGACCGCGGTCGAGATAGGCCTTAAGATGGCCTTCCAGTTCTGGCAACAGCACCGCAACGGAAAACATAAGCGGCGCACGAGATTCATCTGTTTCGACAACGCCTACCACGGCGACACGCTCGGGAGCGTGGGCGTCGGAGGCATCGATCTCTTCCATGAACTGTACCGGCCCCTGCTGATGGATTCGATACGCGTAGTGTCGCCGTATTGCTATCGGTGCCCGCTCAAACTCGAAAAGACAACCTGCGACATGGCGTGCATAGAGCCGCTGGAACAAGCGCTCGCGCAGCGCGCCGACGAGGTTGCGGCGCTGGTGATCGAGCCGCTCGTTTTCGCGGCGGGCGGAATCATCGTGCAGCCCGAGGGATATCTTAAGCGGGTCCGCGAGCTTTGTACCAAACACGGCGTTTTCATGATCGCCGACGAGGTGGCTGTCGGCATGGGACGGACGGGCGCACTGTTCGCCTGCGAGAGCGAGGGCGTCGCGCCCGACATTCTCGCGGTTGCGAAGGGCCTCACCGGCGGATACCTGCCCGTTGCCGCGACGCTCGCGACCGATGAAATCTACGAGGGTTTCCTCGGCGGCTACGACGAGTTCCGCACGATGTTTCACGGGCACACCTACACCGGCAACCCGCTCGGCTGCGCGGCCGCGATAGCCAACCTTGAAATCTTCGATCGTGAAAAAACGGCGAAAAAAGTGCAATCAAAGGCCGAATACCTCAGGGAGTTGCTCGCTCCGCTCAGGGACTTGCCGCACGCGGGCGACATCCGGCAGACGGGCATGATGGTCGGGATCGAGCTTGTCAAGGACAAGAAAACCCGCGAGCCTTATGAGCCGGGCGAAAGAATAGGGATTCGCGTCATCGAGGAGGCCAGGCGCCGCGGAATGATCATACGTCCGCTCGGCAACGTGATCGTGCTGATGCCCCACCTCACGTTTACGCGGCCCCAGCTTGAGCGGATGGTAAACATCACGCGCGCCTCCATCGAGGCCGCAACCGGAGGCTGAACCTAAACGGCGCGAAGCGATGGACTACAGGAAGATAACCCGCCGCGTTTTTATCGGTTTCGGCGCCCTGGCGGCAACCGTCGTCCTTGCGGCGTTCGGGGGCGCGCTCTGGTTTGTCCGGCGCGAGTGCAAAAGAAATCATTCCATAAAAGACAATCCCGTTCCAGATGACCACTTCCGAAAAGTCCTTTCGACACGCCGCGACCCGCCCGACATCTACAATCTCGACGTCGCGACGGTCGACTCGACAAGCGCGATCATCACGTGGGCGTCAGCCGAGCGATGCGAATTCGAGATCGAAGAAGCCTCCGGCGCTTCCCCGATCCGGTGGGTGGAACGCTCTTCCACACGGTACCATTCCGCGGAATTGACCGGCCTTGAGCCTGATACGGAGTATTCCTTCCGGCTGTCGCAAAAAGGAGGCGGCCCGGAGGAGGAATTCCGTTTCCGCACTCTGCCGGATGCCGGCGAGGTTCTTTTCACGTTCGCCACTTTCAGCGACAATCATTTCAAGCCCGACGGCATGTCCTGGCCCGACGGCCGGTATTTCCGCAGATGCGCGGATGCGCACGCGTGTCTTGTCGACGACCTTAATCGGGCCGCCCCGGATTTTATTATCAACAAGGGAGACCTGACCGACGTTTACGACCGGTACAGGCTTCGCGCGTATCGCGAGACCGTGCGCGGACTGGAGCCGCCGACACACTGCATCCCCGGCAACCACGACCATCTGCGGAACAAGGATTTCACGGCCGACTGGCTGGACTTCGCCGGGACGGAGCAGGTCTACCGCTCGTTCGATCACAAGGGATTTCACTTCGTCCTGCTCGACACCTGCTGGACCGGCGAGCAGGAGCGCGGATACCTCGGGAAAAAGCAGATCGCGTGGCTCGAGGACGACCTGGAGCGCAACGCCTCGAAGCGCGCGCTGATTTTCACGCACCACCCGGCCAACGGAGACGTGCAGGAGAACCGCGTGATACACGACCATGCGGAATTCCAGAAGGCGATCTCCCGTTATCCGAACGTCGAGGCGGTATTCTCCGCGCACACCCACCGCAATTATATTACGCGCTCGGACCTCACGCCGGAAATTCCATACATCGAAACGGCGGCGGTAATCCAGCACCCGATGGGCTACAATCTATATCAGGTCACGCCCTCCGGCATTAAGCAGGTCTTCAAGAAGCTGAGCGATATCTCGCTAAGCGAGGAAAGCTGGCTCGCCTCGCCGCTTAGATGCCTGACGAACCCCGGTGACGGACTCGGCAAGCTGTCCGACCGCAACTTCATCATGAGATTCAGGCGCCCCGCCGCGCGACCATCCGATTGATTTGCATTGCCGGCTTCATGTAGAATAGGCGTGTCCCGTTGAAAAGCAGCAGGGAGGTGAGAAGAACCTTTGAGATACAACTTCGGCAGGCGAAGGTCGCTGTCGCCTGAAGGGAGGCTTATACTCTCGCTGAGCGGTGTGGTACTGGTTTTCGGCGGAGGCGTTGCCGGATACATCCTGATTGAAGGCTGGACGTTTCTCGAGGCCTTCTACATGACGATCATAACCGTTGCATCGGTGGGCTACTCCGAGATCCATCCGCTGTCGTCGGCGGGCAGATGGTTCACGACCGCGCTCATCGTTCTCGGTGTCGGATTCGTTTTCTACAGCTTCGGATCGTTGCTCGAGCTGATGGTCGAGGGTGGGATCCAGGATATCTTTGGGAGGCGCAGGATGGAAAAAGAGATAAAGAAATTGAAAGATCATTACATCGTCTGCGGTTGCGGAAGAATGGGCAGCATTGTTGTGGACGAACTGCTCAAGCACAACCTGCCGTTCATCGTCGTCGAGACCGACACGGCCACGGTCGAAGAGATGCTCGGCCGCGGGATCCTTGCCATACAGGGCAACGCGGGCGATGAAGACGTCCTGCGCAGGGCCGGCATAGAGAACGCCCGAGGACTCGTTGCCTCAGCCGCCTCAGACGCCGACAATCTTTTCATCACGATAACCGCGCGCGGACTTAATAAGGACCTCTTTATCACGGCTCGCGCCGAGAGCAGGGCGGCGGAGCAAAAGATGCACCAAGTGGGCGCAAGCAAGGTTGTCTCGCCTTACCTCATAGGGGCCCATCGCCTTGTAAACACGATCCTGAAGCCGGCCGTAACCCGGTTCATCGAGCTGAGTTCGCTCGAACGCGAGATGGACGTGCGCCTCGAAGAGATCGAAGTGGAGACCGGCTCGATCCTCACCGGCAAGCCGCTCAAGGACACCCCGATCCGGAGCCAATTGGGCATAATCGTGCTGGCCATAGAGGATAAGGAGCACAAAATGGTCTTCAACCCGTCGTCGGACCACATGATCGAGAGCGGCGACAAGCTGATAACCATCGGCACTCCCGACCAGACCGAGAAACTGGTCAAGATGGCAAGCTGAGACAAAAAGCCCCCGCCGGAAAATGCCGACGGGGGCTCATTTTTTTATCGACGAATCGTTCAGCCGACTCCAATTTGAGGAGTCGCCGAGAACTCCTGTCTGAGAGGCCGGGTTCATCTCGGCCCCATCTTTTTGCGCTGCTACGCGAGTATCTTCTTGAACTCCTCGGTCATCACCGGGAGAACCTTGAACAGGTCGCCGACGATGCCGTAGTTGGCGATCTTGAAGATCGGCGCGTCCGCGTCCTTGTTGATCGCGACGATGACTTTGGATGTCTTCATCCCCGCCAGATGCTGGATCGCTCCGGAGATTCCGGCCGCGATGTAGAGCGAGGGATTGACGACCTTGCCGGTCTGGCCGACCTGGTCATGATGGTCGCGCCAGCCCGCATCCACTGCGGCGCGCGAGGCGCCGACGGCCGCGCCGAGCACCTCGGCTATTTCTTCGATCATCCCATAGTTTTCCGGCCCCTTCATGCCGCGTCCGCCGGAGACGATGATGTCGGCCTCGGTCAGTTCGACCTTGCCGCCCGCGCTCTTGACGATCTCGCGAACGACCGTGCGTAGGTCCGCTTCCTCCAAAGCAACGCCGACTTTTTCCACGTCCGCGCTCGCGCCTGCATCCACCTCGCCCGGGGGCAGCACGTTGGGTCGTATCGTCGCCATCTGGGGCTTTGCGTTGCAAACAACCGTTGTTATGGCCTTGCCCGCATAGACCGGCCGCGTGAACACGAGCCTGTTCTCGCCGTCCAGCTCGACGGCGGTGCAGTCGGAGCACATGCCCACGCCGAGCCTGGCGGCCACGGTCGGCCCGAGGTCCTTGCCGAGGGCCGAATTGCCGAACAACAGCACCGAGGGCTCGTTTTGTTTCACCAGGTCGACGATGACCTTGGAGTAGGCGTCCGGCGCGTACTTTTCGAGTTTCGGGTCATCGGCCAGGTATACCTTCTTGGCGCCCATTCCCGCGAGTTCGCTTGCGAGAGATTCCACGCCGGACCCCAGCAGAACGGCCGCTACGTCCTCTCCCAGCTTCGCGCCGATATCCTTGGAGGCGTTCAGCATCTCATTGACGACTTTAATGATCTTGCCATCACGCGTTTCAGCAAATACCCATACTCCGCTCATAGTTCCTTCTCCTTGATATATATATGAACCGACGGCTCCATATTCAGATTACCTTTGCCTCTTCGCGGAGGAGCTTGACGACCTCCTTCGCCACGTCTTCGGGTTCGCCTTCGACAATCCGACCGGCGGCCCTTTCCGGAGGCGGCGCCATCGTGAGCACGGTGGTCTTTGCCCCGGCCTTGCCGACTTCGTCGGGCGAGGCGTCAATGTCCGCCGGCGCCTTGGCTTCGAGCGGTTTCTTCTTTGCTTTCATTATCCCCTTAAGGGAAGCGTATCGGGGCTCGTTCAATCCCTTCTGACAGGTCAGGACCGCGGGTAGCGGCACTTCGACGACTTCGGAGCCGCCCTCGGTCTCCCTGTGCGCGACTGCCTTGCCGTCTTCGAGTTCGAGCTTGGTGATAACGGCCACATGCGGAATTCCGAGAAGCTCGGCCACGCGGACACCGACCTGATGGTTGTCGTTGTCGATGGCTTGCTTGCCGCAGAATATGAGGTCGTATTCCAATTTCTGCACAGCCTTGGCGAGCGCAACCGCGATGGAGTGCGCATCGCCGTCCAGGAAAGCGGCGTCGTTGAGGTGGACGGCCTTGTCGGCGCCCATCGCCAAGCCGGTGCGAAGCGCCTCGCCCGCCTTGTCCCATCCGAGCGAAACGAGGGTGACCTCGCCCTCTCCCTTGGCTTCCTTTGTCTTCAGCGCTTCCTCTATCGCATACTCATCGTACGGATTGATGACGTAGGTCACTCCGTCCGTACTGATGGACGTCTCGCCCGATTTCACCTGGACTTTTGTTTCCGTATCAGGCACCTGTTTCAACAACACAATAAGATTCATTCCCATCCTCCTTCACGATCTCTTACCACGTGCGGAAAAGCCCTTCCAGCACTATTTGTCCTGAAAATTCGGTTTTCGCTTTTCCAGAAATGCGCGAATACCCTCTGTTTTATCGGCGGTCTCGCAGATTTCCCCGAAAATCTTCGCCTCGAGCGCCAGCCCTTCGGCAAGGCCGACGTCCAGACCGCCTCCTATCGCATGCAATGCGGCCCCGATCGCGGGCATGCTCTTCGCCGCTATCTTTTCTGCAAGCGCGCGCGCCGTTTCTTCGAGTCGGTCTGCGGGGACAACAGCGTTTACCAGCTCGAGGCGGCGCGCTTCCTCGGCGTCGACCATGTCGCCGGTCAAAATCAGCTCGGTCGCCTTGCTGGGGCCGACGATACGGGTGAGCCTCTGCGTTCCCCCAAAGCCGGGGATTATCCCGAGGTTTATCTCGGGCTGACCGAACTTGGCGGCCTCGGAGGCGATACGAATGTGGCACGCCATCGCCAGCTCACAGCCTCCGCCCAGCGCCATGCCGTTTATGGCGCAGATGACCGGCTTGGCCGATTGCTCGATCTTGTCGAGCACGCGCTGCCCGTTGACGGCCAGCTTCTCGCCTTCGGCGGCGTTCTTCACTTTATCGAGTTGATTGATGTCTGCGCCGGCGATGAAGAACCGACCCGCTCCAGTGATTACGATCGCCTTTACGGTGTCGTCCGCCCCCGCGGAGTCTATTGCGGCCCCGATGTCGCTCAAGACGGCATCGCTCAGGGCATTGGCCGGGGGGTGATCGACGGTGAGTGTCGCTACCTTGTCTTCGATGCTTACATGAACATATTTCAATTCAGCCATGGCGGTTCCTTTTCATCTGTCCCTCACGGCAACCTTGAGACGCCTCGCGCTTCGCCGAGCATACCGCTCATCATGTAAAATAAACCGTTGCAACACTTTATATATCGCAGCCGAGGGAGCCGAGCATTTCTTTGGCTTCGATTCTCCCGGCTTTCCCGGCGGTGTTTTCGATAAAAGGGGCGAACTCTGCGGGCGCCGTTCCGGCTGTTCGGGGCTGAACAGATTGGCCGGCAACGCCCTTACCGCCACCTTACAAGCGACAATGTGACAGGGTGAACCGGTGGCTCCGAAAATTATATAGGCTATCTTGTCTGTTGTCAAGTATTTTGTCTGTTCGTGTCGATTCAGAACGTTTCATGGATCAAAGCATACGGAGATGTCTTGGCGCGTCCCGGCTTATCACTTGACAAATGCCCTCTCCCGGAAAAAGCCATGCCGGCAATCCACACGATCCAGGGGAGCACCATAACGATTTTCCCCGTCGTTGCGAGCGCCAGAAACGTTGTTATCCCCAGATAGGTTCCGATAACGCTTCCGCCCACCACCAAAATGTCCCACTCTTTTCGCAGTGTCAGACGAGCGACGGAGGCCAGCAGCAGGGCAAAAGCGAACACCCCCTTGACCGGCGACATCCAGTCCCATGTTTTTCCGATAAGATCCGAAAAGTAGCCGGGCGCAGGCATGCTTTGCATGCTGGCGATCATATCTTTGGGAATCAGGTCCGGAGGGGGAAGACTCATGCACTGCTCGAACGGGGCGGAGCAGGCCTTTATTCTTATGAGGGTATTCCCCCATTTGGGCATATCCGGGAGAGGCCGTTCCTTGGACTCGATGGGCCATAAACGTAGCTTGAAGGGAAACGCGCGTGGGTCCGATCTATTGCGAGAAGGCAGCCCCCAGTTGCGGAGAAATACCTTTGCAGTGGATCTGAGATAATCCTTAGGATTCTCAGCGAAGGCAATCTTTCCACCGATTCCAAACCGCGTCAGGGCCATGCTGGGCGTGTCACCATACCGATAAACCCTCTCATGTAAAAAGGCGTGGAGAAAGGGCATCGATGTGCCTTTGAGTTCCGTAACGAGCTTTCTGTTTCTTAATCGTGGGGTAAGGGAGTAGTAGTACTGCATTGTTTCAGGATAGATCCAGGGTTGAAGTTTTCCAT
>CBFDAY010000118.1:0-7758 GCA_965602895.1 uncultured bacterium | reverse complement strand
TTCTCTCTCCCATCGTTCCATCAGTTCCTGCAACCGTCTGCCGACATCGGGATATTTCTTCATCAGGTTGTAGCTTTCCCCGCGGTCCAGTTCCATGTTATACAGCAATGGGAATGAGCCGAGAGCCGGCACGGAGATATCCGAGTTTTCCGGTTTGTATTCATACCCTGCCGCGACGTTGCCGAAGAAGGTGGTGGGTTTGTCCTGTGGAACGGGCCACACATAGGAGTTGGTATGCCTGAAATATTTCCACTTGCCGGTCCTCATGCCTTCGAGTTCATTGTGGTGGAAGAAATAAAGGGCTTCATGGGGCGATTTGTCCTCTTCGCCCGCAAGCAGGCCCCAGACGTTTTTCCCGTCTATGATGCGGTCGTCGGGCAATTCGAGCCCCGCAAGGTGCATGAACGTCGGGAAAAAATCGATACTCATCGAGGGCTCGCTGCAGACACTCCCGGCCGGGATTTTTCCCGGCCACCGGGCGATAAAGGGGACGCTGTAACCTCCTTCAAAGCTCTGGCCTTTCCTGCCTCTGAGGCCGCCGGAGCTGCCGTCGTACCACGGGCCGTTATCACTTGTGAAAAGAATGATCGTGTCCTCATCCAGCCCGTTCTTCCGCAGGCACTTCATTATCTCGGCGACGCTCCAATCGACTTCCTCGACCGTGTCGCCATGCCGGCCGCCATCCGACTTGTCCAGGAAGTTTTCGGACGGTATGCAGGGCTGGTGAGGATCCTTGTGGCAGAGATACAGGAAGAACGGCTCGTCCTTGGAGCGCTCGATGAAGTCGACGGCCTCCTTCGTGAAAAGGCCGGTATAGTGGGCCTGGTCGATTCCGATATCCTTAACCAGTTCCTCCTGTTCGCGCCAGAAGGCTACGGGCCAATCGTCGTTGGCGCCGTTGAATCCGGTGAAGAAGTCGAAGCCGTGGTTGTGCGGGTGATATTTCGGATCCTTCGTGAAATCGCCGATGTGCCATTTGCCGATGCAGGCGGTCCGGTATCCGACAATCTTCAGGGCTTCGGCAATCGTGATCTCCGAAGGGGGAAGGCCGTTGCCGATGCTCTCGGCCCCCTGCATATCGAGCGCGCCGAGCGATCCGGACATGAGGCCCACTCTCCTCAATATGCTCCTCATGAATGTGTCTTCCCCTGCCGGGAACGGGAAAGTCACGCCTGTGCGGTGGGGGTAGCGGCCAGTGAGGAGTCCCGCCCTGGATGGCGAGCATATGGCGCTGCATGAATAAAAGTCGGTGAAGCGCATGCCCTCATTCGCCAGGTTGTCGATGTTCGGGGTCTTGATGGCCTTGCTTCCATAGCAACCGAGGTCGCCATAGCCCATGTCGTCGGTAAAAATGACAACAATATTCGGCCTTTTGCCGCTGAAACCCTTAACCGCCTTTATGACTTTATCGGCCGATTGAGCTTCTCTTGCGGCGTCGACATAGATATCGGGGTCGAAGGCGAATCTCAGCGCGGGATTTTCCTCCTTTGAAGAGCAGGATAAGCCAAGACCCGCAAGCCCGACGGCGGCGGTACTCACTGCTCCCATTCTTATCAAGGATCTTCTGCTCAATTCGTTCTTTGACATGATAGACTCCTTCACGGACCCTTTCTTTTTCGCAATCTGTCGGCTCATCAGCCCGAGTCGCGCAATTATAGCACAAAACCGACGAGCTGAGTCGTGCGGGCTCCGAATGGCCAAGCAATCTTGCCTCACATCATCGACATGGCATCCATGTCGATGGTGAGACGGGTGCGGGAGGAACGGAGTTTCTTGTGGGTTTCATTGATTTGGCGCCCGATATCCCTTAAGAGCGCAGTGTTGGACGCGAGCATCAGGAAGCGAAACCGATAGCGCCCCTTTATTTTGGAGAGCGGTGCGGCCGACGGCCCCATCACGGTCAAGTCGTTGCCGCCTGCTTCCTGCATTTTCTTCGGAGTCTGAGCCAACCGCCGAATAGCCTGCAGCGCGTTTTTCTGCGACATCGAGTCGACCATCACGTTCATCAAATGCCGATACGGCGGGAACCTCAGTTGCAGGCGCAGCTTCATCTCCGCCTCGAAAAAGCCCGCATAATCGTGGTTCTTCGCCGCCTGCACGGCATAGTGCGCCGGATTGAAAGTCTGCACCACGACCTCGCCGCCGCGATGCCCGCGCCCCGAGCGGCCCGCCACCTGCATGAGAAGCTGAAATGCGCGCTCGCCGGCCCGAAAATCGGGAAGATTAAGCGCGACGTCTGCCAGCACCACGCCCACCAGCGTCACGCGCGGGAAGTCCAGCCCCTTGGCAAGCATCTGCGTGCCGACGAGCATGTCGATCTCGCCGGTCCGAAACGATTTGAAAATCCTCTCGTGCGCCCTCTTCGTTGACGTGGTGTCCGCGTCCATCCTCTGGATGCGCGCCTTCGGAAAAGTATTTTCCAGCTCCTCCTCGATGCGCTCCGTGCCGGCGCCGAACTTCGCGAGCTTCGGGTTACCGCAATGTGGGCACTGTTCGGTCATGGGCAGCGTCGAGTCGCAGTGGTGGCATTTCATGCGGTTCTCTTTGGCATGATACGTGAGCGCAACGCTGCAATGGCTGCAGCCGACCGACAAGCCGCACTTCGGACACAGGAAAAACGGCGTATACCCGCGCCGGTTGAGGAAAATTATCACCTGCTCCTTGCGCGAGAGCTTCTCGTCGATCTTGAAGCAAAGCTCGTCGGAGAGGAACGTCTGGACCGTCTGTCCCTTTCGGGCTTCGCGCAGGTCTATCAATTGAACTTCCGGCAGCGGCCTGCTCATCACGCGCGCGCTCAAAACCGCCTTCTCGTACTTGCCGGTCTCGGCGTTGTGATAGCTTTCGAGAGAAGGCGTCGCGCTCCCGAGAATAACCACCGCCCCGGCGCCGTGCGCGCGCACGATGGCGGTATCGCGCCCGTGATAACGCGGGACTTCGCCCTGCTTGTACGATGCCTCGTGTTCCTCGTCGACGACGATCAGGCCGAGGTTGCGCACAGGCGCGAATATCGCCGACCGAGCGCCGACGACTATGTTGTAAAAACCGGCGCGTATCTGCCGCCACTCGTCGTAGCGCTCGCCCGCCGAGAGCCTGCTGTGCATCACGGCGACCGAATCGCCGAACCGCGCGCGGAACCGGCCGACCGTCTGCGGCGTGAGCGCTATCTCGGGAACCAGCACGATGGCGCCCTTGCCCTTTCGCACGACGATATCGATCGCCTGCAAGTACACCTCGGTTTTCCCGCTGCCCGTTATGCCCTCCAGCAGTACAGTTTTGAACTCGCCGCCTTCGATGTGCCCGCGCACGGTGCCGAGCGCCGCCTCCTGCTCGCGCGTGAGCTTATGCCTTACGCCCGCCTCTTCCTCGATGTAATCATCCGCATATCCGCGCAGGACTTCTTTAACGAACAGCTCGACGTATCCCTTCTTGACCAGCCTGTGGATCGCGTCATAGGAGGAGCCGGTGGCGCGCGTAAGCTCGCTCGCCATCATCTCGCCCCGGTCGGCCAGCATTTTCAGCACCGCCGCCTGCCGTGGAGAAGAGCTGCCAAGCTCGTTTATGACTTCCTCAATGTCTATGCCTTCCGACACCTTGACGGCGCTCAGTTGCCTGGGCCTGACCCCGGCGCGAATGACGGTCTCGCGCACAATCGCGCCGCGCCTCTCAAGAGAGGCGATCGATCCGTGCAGGCCTTCCGCGCCGAGTTGTCTCTGCAATTGTCCGAGAGTGAGGCGGCGCTTGTCTATCAGGAGCTTCAGTATCTCATGCTGCCGGGGTGCAGTATCCCGCAGGGCGGAAAGCGTTCTATTAATCTCCGAGGCCGGTTGCGGAGCCAGCGATATCTGCGATTTCGCGGCCAGCCTCATGCCCGGCGGCAGGGCGCAATCGAGCGCCTGTCCCCACGAGCACAGATAATAGTCCGCGATCCAGCGGGTCAGCTTCAGCAGGTGTTCGTCAAAGAGGGGTTCGGAGTCGAGGACGTCGCATATGGACTTGATATCTTTGTCGGGGGCTTCGGAGGAAGTGCCTATCACGTAGCCGGTAGCCATGTGCTTTCGCAGGTGCACGGCCACCCTTACCCCCGGCTTTACATATTCTCTCAGCTCATCGGAGATGGAATATGTGTAGCTTTGGTCAAGTGGAAGATTGAATACGACTTGGGCGTATGTTAGCTCGGGCATGGCGGGCAACGCTGCGGGGCCATAAACCAAATGGGCCTGCGCTCATCAGGCCCAATCGAAAAGACTCCGGCGGCGGAAAGATAATCCCGGGAGACTATTCCTTCAGTTCGACGTCCCAGTATGCGGCATCGACGAACCTCTGCCAGCTCGCTTTGTTGACGGAAGCGAAGTTCTCGCCCGAATGCGGCATCCAGCGTGGCTTGCGCGGTTTGCGAATCAACGGCATACCGGCATCTTCGGGCAGGCGGCGGCCTTTGCGCACATTGCACGGCACACACGCAAGCACGAGGTTCTCCCACGTTGAGCGTCCGCCCACGCTGCGCGGCACTACGTGATCGAGCGTCAACTCCCATTTCTTGAAGTGTCTGCCGCAATACTGACAAGTGCTCCTGTCTCTTTCGAATATATTTCGCCTGGAAAATTTTATTTCGCGTCGATGCACACCGTTGAAAACGGTGAGCACGATCACTTCGGGCGCCTTGATCTTGAAGTTCACCGTGTGGATGCAATACTCATCGGCGGTCTCCGACAGTTCCCGCCAGCTGTCAAAATCGTATGTAGAGAAGTCATCAGGCGAGACGACTTTGGCGTAGCCCTGATAGAGCAGACTAACAGCCCTGCGGACGTTCGCAACCTGGATCGCGATCCAGGAGCGGTTTAGCACCAGTACACTTTCGTTGAGCATGGGGTTTCCCTCAAAGACCACGTGCATTATAGAGTGCCCCATCGGAAAAAGTCAAGCCTCTCTGCGGCACGCCGGGCCGACTCATTTTGTGGGCCCGATTTGATTCTTTCATTTACTTTTCCCAAGTCATCATGTAGAATAACCGCAAATTGCCCGCCCCTTCATTTCATGGCTGCCAACAGGAGAAAAATACTATGGGAACACAAAGCGGAAAACTGCTTGAGGTCGACCTGGCGTCGGGAAAGATTTCCACGCGAACGGTCGATGAAACAATCCTTCGCGACTACGTCGGCGGAAGCGGTCTGGCGGCAAAGCTGTTCCTGGACGACGGTGTGCCGGTCGACTGCGACCCGCTGGGACCCGACAACAACCTTTACATCCTCACCGGCCCGCTCTCGGGCAGCGGCCTGCCCTCGACGCCGAGGTTTACTTTGGCCGCCAAGTCGCCACAGACGGGAATCTGGGGCGAGGCCAATTGCGGCGGCAATTTCGGCCCCGCGCTGAAATTCGCCGGCTGGGACGGCATTGTTGTCCGCGGCCAATCGGACAAGCCGGTGATGCTCCTCATCGAGGACGACAAGGCCGAGCTTCAGGACGCTGCAGAATTATGGGGCAAAGACACCTACGAAACGACCGACGCGCTCGGCGCCAAATTCGAGGGCAAACCCCGCGCCAGAAACCTCTCAATAGGGCAAGCCGGTGAAAACCTCGTCAAGTTCGCTGCCGTCGCCGCGGGAAAACACGACTTCGCCGGTCGCACGGGCCTTGGCGCGGTCATGGGCTCAAAAAAGCTCAAGGCAATCGTCGTTCGAGGTTCCACCAAGGTCTCCCCCGCCGACGCGGACGCCTTCGCCGAAGTGCGCAAGACCGTCACCGAGAAAATCAATGAAGGCATATTCACAATGGCGCTCCAGGCGATGGGGACCAATGCGGGCATGGTCATGGGAACGATCATGGGCGACGTGCCCACGCAGAACTGGTCGCACGGCGGAGATGAGGCCCTGGCCAACGACTTGAGCTCGATTGTCATGAACGAGAAATATCTCACCAAGGGGTCGGCATGCTACGGGTGCCCGATCGCATGCAAGCGCAACGTCAAGGTCGACGAAGGCCCCTACAAGATGGAGCCCGGTCCGGGACCCGAATATGAAACCATGGGATCGTTTGGCACAATGTGCATGATCTCCGATCAGGCCGCCGTCAACAAGATCAACGACCTGTGCAACCGCTTCGGGCTCGACACGATCTCCTGCGGCTGCACGATAGCGTTTGCGATCGATTGCTACGAGGCCGGGATCCTTACCGATGCCGATACCGACGGGCTCAAGCTCAACTGGGGTAACGCCGACGCCGTTATCGAACTCGTGAAAAAAATCGCCGCCCGCGAGGGCTTCGGCGACACGCTGGCCGAGGGAAGCCGTGCGGCCGCCGCAAAGATAGGCAAAGGCGCCGCCGACCTTACGGCCGAGGTAAAAGGGCTCGAGGCCCCGATGCACGACCCGCGCGCGTTCCACGGGCTCGGGCTGGCCTACGCGATGTCCATCCGAGGCGCATGCCACCTCTCCCACGTCGACCTGTTTGCCGAGCAGGGAGGCATCGTCATGCCCGAGGCCGGCATCGAAGGGCCGTATGAGGCCCAGTCCAGCGACGGCAAGGCGCAGCTCGTATTCGCAACCGAGAACCTGGGAGCTTTCCTCCAGTCGACCGGCATGTGCATGTTCGGGTCGGCTCCGCTGGACCTTGACGATCTTACGAACATGATGAACGCGACAACGGGCTATGGATACTCGAAAGAGGACCTGCTGAAGATAGGCGAAAAGCTCTGGATGCTCAAGCGCGCCCTCAACAACATGATGGGAGTGAGGATTGAGGACGACAAGCTTCCGAAGAAGATCCTCACCGCCACCAAGGAAGGCGGTCAGGCGGGCTCGGTGCCCAATATCGAGATGATGATGAAAGAGTACTATGACATCCGCGGTCTCGACATGCAGGGCCTGCCGAAAAAGGAGCGCCTTGCCGAGTTAGGACTCGCCGATATCGCCGGAAAACTCTGACAATCCATTTAATACTGCAAAAGGCCGGAGGCTTTTTTCCTCCGGCCTTTTTTGTACGGCGTCAGGACATAAATATGAGGACAGGGAATTAGTGTTGCAAAATAAATAATATGGAAAAATAATGGGCAACACTTCCACACAATACCGATACATGCCAAATACCATGATTGAACGGCAGCTTTTTCCAACAATAAAATATCACACCACCTGTATAGGACAACCCACCGATAACCAGCAGTTTTAAGCTGAGGAGTGGAACCCCATTTAGTATTTCTTTAAAAGCGATCAAGCCTAACCAGCCCATAAACAGGTAAACGACAACCGATGCTTTCCGAAATCTGGAAATATTGCTGAATTTTGTGACAATTCCAAATATTGCCAGCGACCAAATTACTCCAAAGATACTCCATCCCCAGGCGCCCCTGAGGCTTACCAACACGAATGGTGTATAGGTGCCTGCGATTAGAAGAAAAATCGCCGAATGATCTAATTTCTTGAAAACCTTTTTTACCGATGGCTTTGAAAAGCTGTGATAAAGGGTTGAAGCCAAGTAGAGAACAACGAGTGTACCGCCAAATATCGAAAAGCTGACGATATGCCAACTATCACCATATAATGCGGCAAAGACAATTAGAACGACCAGACCGGCAATACTCAATATTGCGCCAAGTCCATGAGTGATGCTGTTAACGATTTCTTCACCGATGGTATATTGTTGGATATCTTTGTCTTGATTGCTTGCCATTTATCTCCACCCATTGTTGTAATGAGAATTTATTCCACGCAAAAATAAAGAATGATTTTTTCTGAAACGGCCCCTTCCCCGAACTTGATCGAC
>CBFDAY010000117.1:0-7860 GCA_965602895.1 uncultured bacterium | reverse complement strand
AACCATGAAACAGCCAGACACGCGACAACTTGAGCTGGGATGCGGCGCCGAAAATGCTTTTGACTCGACAGATAAAGCGGAGGATTTGGACGCCGAGTTGTTGCGGCGTGTCGATAAGATAATAAGCGACACTACGAAAAACGTTCGCCCTTATCTTAATCGAATGGTGAAAGATGTCGAAAGACTGCTGGAGGGCAGCTTTATCCGAACGCCCGGCGCCAGCTTGCTGGATGACATGGTAGAGGGGCTGGAAAAGGATATGCGCAAATTTGTAGATGAGATAAGAGCGCTTAAGCGATGGAGCCAGCCTCACCCTCCTGATTCTTCCTCGAACGATCCCGGGCAAAAATACTCCCATGGCGGGCGACGGCGCTGATAATGGGCGTGGGGAATAGTCCTTTCCGGGGCCGACGGCACTCATTTTTTCAGAATCCGAACGAGCGATGAGATATTTTGATGTGACAATACCAATCCATGCCGGAATGCCCGTATATGAAGGTGATCCTCCGGTTGAGATCGCGCTGTCTTTTTCCATCGATAGAGGGGACCCGGCCAACGTATCGCGGCTGAGCATGGGCGCGCATACCGGCACCCATGTGGATGCGCCGCGCCATTTCATCGATGGCGCGTCGGCGGTGGACGAAATTCCGCTCGACGCGCTCATAGGGCCCGCGCAGGTGGTTGACCTCACAGGCATCGGCGACATCTCGCACGAGGTTCTTTTATCGGCCGGGCTGGAGGGAAAAGAGAGGGTACTATTCAAGACCTCGAACTCCTCCCTGTGGCGCGAAAGCGGATTCCAGAGGGACTTCACCTACATAGCCGGCAGCGCCGCCGAACACCTGGTGGAAATCGGTGTCAAGCTGGTGGGAATAGATTATCTTTCGGTGGAGAAGTACGGCGCCTCTGTACCCGTGACCCACACAACCCTGCTCGAAGCCGGGATCGTCATTTTGGAAGGTTTGGATCTGTCCGGCATACAGCCGGGCGGCTACGAACTCATATGCCTTCCGATGCTCATCAAGGGGTGCGACGGCGCTCCGTGCCGGGCCGTTCTGGCAAAGGAGTAGCAGGGGCCGGAGCCCGCCGCATGGGAGCGGGAGTTTTATTGCGGGAAGAATCGAGAGAGAAGGAGAAGCAGACATGTCCATCCCGATACCCGAGACCCTTGCCTGGAAAAACGGCCGACTCAAGCTGATCGACCAGACACAGCTCCCGGGCAAATTGACCTACGAATGGTGCGATACTATCGAAGACGTCTGGCAGGCGATAAAACAGCTCAAGGTGCGCGGCGCGCCCGCAATAGGGGTGGCGGCCGGATACGGCATCCTGGTCGCTCTGAGGAAATACAGGCCGAAAAGCTCCGGGGATCTCATAAAAAGGGTTGATAAAGCCGCCGCATATCTCGCCTCGTCGCGGCCGACCGCCGTCAACCTGACCTGGGCGCTCGAGCGGATGCAGACCGTCGCGCACGGCATGAGAGATTGCTCCCCGAAAGAAATACTGGCGGCGCTGAAGCGGGAGGCCATAAAGATCCACGACGAAGACAGGGAACTTTGCGAAAAGCTCGGCAAACACGGCGCAAAACTGATACGCTCGGGCTCCACGGTTCTCACCCACTGCAACGCCGGGGCCCTCGCCACGGGCGGCATGGGCACGGCGCTTGCCGGGATCTTCGTCGCCCACGACCAAGGGAAAAAGGTCAAAGTCATCGCCGACGAAACGCGGCCCCTGCTTCAGGGCGCTCGCCTGACCGCCTGGGAGATGATGCAGGCGGGCATCGACGTGACTCTCATATGCGATAACATGGCCGCGCAGGTAATGAAGGAGGGCAAGGTCGACCTTGTTATAACCGGCGCGGATCGGATCGCCGCAAACGGCGATGTGGCGAACAAGATCGGCACATACGGCGTAGCCACGCTTGCCAAAGCCCACGGGATACCCTTTTACGTCGCCGCCCCCAGCTCCACATTTGATCTCAGTCTGAGCACGGGCGCCGAAATCCCCATCGAGCAAAGGGACCCCGAGGAAGTGACCAACGGTTTCGGCAGGCGGACCGCCCCGAAGAAAGTGAAAGTCTACAGTCCCGCGTTCGATGTGACGCCCGCACGCCTGATCGCGGCGCTGATCACGGAAAAAGGATTGATACGGCCGCCGTACAGGCGCAACATCGCGTCGATTCTCGGCGGGCGCAAAGCTCGAAAAAAGGCGTCCGACCGCTCAAAGGCAGCGCGTCGAAAGGCCTGATGACATGGCCAGGGCGATCCTGATAGTGCTCGATGGAGTCGGCTGCGGGGAGCTTCCCGACGCCGACAGATACGGAGACGAGGGCTCGAATTCGCTCGCCAATACGGCCGCCGCATTCGATGGGTTCAGGCTTCCCAATATGCAGCGAATGGGTCTGGGCAATATCCTTCCCATCGAGGGCGTTCCACCTGTCGAGAAGTCTGCCGCCTGTTACGGCAAGATGGCCGAGCGGTCGCCCGGCAAGGACAGCACTACCGGACACTGGGAAATGATGGGTGTCATCCTGTCGCAGCCGTTTCCGCTGTTTCCCCACGGATTCGACGAGGAACTCATCCACCGGTTTGAGAAAGCGGTCGGAAGAAAAGTGATCGGCAACAGGCCGGCCTCCGGCACAGAGATAATAAAGGAGCTTGGCCCGCGCCAGTTGGAGACGGGCGAGCTTATCGTGTATACCTCCGCCGACAGTGTTTTCCAGATAGCCGCGCACAAGAGCGTTGTCGCGCTCGAAGATCTGTACCGGATCTGCGAGACGGCGCGCGCAATGCTCACCGGTCCCTGCAGGGTCAACCGCGTCATCGCAAGACCTTATGTTGGCGAACCGGGCGCGTTTGTTAGAACACCCGAGAGGAGGGATTACGCCGTCGAGCCGCCGGGCTCGACCCTGCTGGACAGGATTCTTCAATCGGGCATGCAAGTGCGGGGAGTGGGAAAGATAGACGATCTCTTCGGCGGGCGAGGGTTCACCGAGTGCCGGCATGTTGCGTCGAACGCCGAGGGCATCGAGGCAATTGCGGAAAAAATGGAAAGCCGGTTTGACGGACTGCTGTTTGCAAACCTGCTTGATTTCGACATGAAATACGGGCATCGGAACGATATCGAGGGCTATGCCCGGGCGCTCATGGAGTTTGACGAGGCGGTCCCGGCCTATATCGACATGTTGCGCGACGACGAGTTGTTGTTCATCACCGCCGACCACGGTAATGACCCCACGACCCCCAGCACCGACCATGCGCGTGAATATGTGCCCCTGCTCGCGAAGGGACGAAAAGCGGGGAGCAACCTCGGCGTGCGCGAGACATTCGCCGACGTAGGCGAGACGATCGCCCGGTTCCTGGGACTTCCACCGCTCGGGGTAGGAGAAGACTTCCTGGAAGCTCTTGTGTGATAATGAAAAGGGGAAACCAAATAGTCGTTGCCATCGACGGTCCCGCCGGGGCCGGCAAGAGCACGGTCGCCAAGAAGGTGGCGCAGCGCCTTTCACTTCTCTATATCGATTCGGGCGCCATGTACCGGGCCGTCGCATGGAAGGCGCTCGCGGATAATGTTGACGTATCGGATGAGGGCGCAGTCGCGGAAATGGCCGCGGGCATGAGTATCGAACTGATGCCCGCAGACAGCGGAACCAGGGTCTTCGTCAACGGCAAAGAAGTGACCCGCTCTATTCGCACGCCGGAGGTGACGGACGCCAGCTCGAGATTGGCGGCGATTGAGCAGGTCCGCAGGATACTGGTCGAGAGGCAGCAGGCCATGGGACGCGAGGCCGGGGTCGTTATGGAGGGCCGAGACATAGGCGCTGTGGTTTTCCCGGATACTCCGTTCAAGTTCTACCTGGACGCATCTGTTCGCGAGCGCGCGAGGCGGAGGAAAAAAGATCTGGAGAAGGCCGGCTACGAGGTGGAGTTGGATCGGCTCGAGCGTGAGGTCGGGGAGCGCGACCGAAGGGATTCAACGAGATCGATCTCGCCGCTGAGGCGGGTCGAGGACGCGGCGCTTATCGACACGACAGGCATGAGCATAGATGAGGTCGTCGACGCGGTCGCCTGTCGCGTCGAGGAGATCGTCCGGGAGCGTTCCGGAGAAGAGGTTTAGGGCTATGAAAAGGACCGTAATCGTGGCGGATCAGGCCGGTTATTGCTTCGGCGTCCATCGCGCCCTCGACATGGCGAATGAATACTTGGAAGGAGAGCGAAAGAAGGTGTATTCGCTCGGCCCGATCATACACAATCCACGCGTGGTGGAGGATTTCCGGCAGAGAGGGATGACCCCTGTTGATTCCATCGACGAGGTCGACGAGGGTATCATTGTGATACGCTCTCACGGAGTGGAAAAGGAGTTTCTCGAAAAAGCCTCCGCAAAAGGCCTTGATATAGTGGATGCGACTTGCCCTTTTGTGAAGAACGCCCAGCGGATCGCCGAGAAACTTTTCGCGGAGGACTATCAACTTGTGATCGTCGGCGAGCGCCGGCATCCGGAGGTAAGGGGCATCGTGAGCTATTCGGGAGAGAATCCGCTGGTTGTGAAAAACGCCGAGGAGCTGCGGGGCAAAGACCTCGGCACGAAAGTTGGAGCCCTTGCTCAGACGACAACGCCAAAGGAAAACTTTATAGGTGTCGCGAGCACTATCTTGGATTCGGCCCACGAGTGTCGGGCCTACAACACAATTTGCAACGCCACCCTCGAGCGCCAGGCCTCCGCCGTTGAGCTTGCGGGCACGGTGGAGGCGATGATCGTAGTCGGGGGGAAAAACAGCGCGAATACCAGGCGGCTCGCCGAGCTTTGCAGTTTGTCCGGCTGCGCGACCCATCACATCGAGTCGCCTGATGAAATCACATCCGAGATGCTTTGCGGGAAAAAACGCATAGGCATAACGGCCGGCGCTTCCACTCCTCGCTCACAGGTAGACGCCGTGAAAAAGGTGTGCGAAGAGTTGGACGCCTGAATTGCGACGGGAAAGGCTCCGACGGCGGATAGGATCGGACCTCGCAGGAAAAAGGAAGGGCAAAATTTTGAGCAGATGGATCATCCCCGAACCCGACGGCGTTCGCGCCGAAGAGATCGCACGTGCACTGGGTTATTCGCCCATTGTCGGGCAGGCGCTGCTTAACCGAGGCGTTGAGACACCGGAACAGGGGCTTGCATTTTGCAACCCTTCCGTGGAGGGCTTGCACGACCCGTTTCTCATAAAAGAAATGGAAGCCGCCGTGGAAAGGCTCAAGGAGGCCGTCAAGCGCCGTGAGAAGGTACTCGTGTTCGGCGACTATGATGTCGATGGAATGTCGGCCACCGCGCTGATGGTGCGCGAATTGGATGCGCTCGGCTGTCCGATTTATTACTACATTCCGAACCGCCTCGTCGAGGGTTACGGCCTCAACAAGGAGCAGGTTTCCAAGGCGAACAGCGAGGGAATCAAGCTCATCGTAACGGTTGACAACGGCATATCGTGTCACGAAGAGGTGACCTTAGCCTCGAACCTGGGCATGGACGTGATCGTGTGCGACCACCACGAACCCGAGGGAGAACTCCCTCGGGCGCATGCGGTAATCAATCCCAAGCGGAGCGACTCGACCTATCCCTTTCGAAATCTGTCCGGGGTGGGGGTCGCGCTTAAACTTGTGACCGCGCTGCTGGGAAGGCTGCCGGAGAACCTTGATTTCGTCGCGCTCGGAACCGTGGCCGACATCGTGCCGCTGATCGACGAAAATCGGGTACTGGCAAGCCACGGGCTGGATATGATGAATGAGAACGACACCGTGCCGCCGGGTCTGGCCGAGCTGTTCAAGGTCTCGGGTATCCAAGACCGACCGATCAGCTCCGGCAGCATAGCCTTTCAGCTTGCCCCCAGGCTGAATGCGGCGGGAAGGCTCGGGGTCGGGCAATTGGGCGTGCAACTGCTTTTGACCACGTCTCAGCCGCTGGCCCGGAGGCTGGCGAGAAGACTGGATGAGGAAAACCGGAACCGCCAGGCGATCGAGGGCGAGATACTGGAACAGGCGATGGCCAAGATCGAGGCGGAATTCGATCCGGAGCGCGATTTTTCGATAATGCTGTGCGACGAGCGCTGGCATCCCGGTGTCACGGGCATCGTAGCCTCAAAGCTCGTTGACAAATACCATCGGCCCGCAATCCTCGTCGCCATGGGCGAACAAGTCGGCAAAGGCTCGGCCAGGAGCATTCAAGGGTTCCACATCTACGAAGCCCTGAGGAAATGCCAGGAGCATTTGGCGGGCTTCGGGGGACATAAGTATGCCGCAGGTCTCACGATAGAGCCTTCGAAATTCGCGGAATGCCGGGAGGCGTTTGAGCGGGTCTGCAGGGAAGAATTGAAGGAAGATGATCTGGAGCCGGTAATCAGGACCGACGCAGAGGTTCGGCTTTCCGATATCACACGGGATCTGCTGGAGCAACTGGCAAGGCTGGCGCCTCATGGAAACGCAAACCCGCTTCCTTCATTTGTATCGGCCGGTGTCGAGGTCGCGGGGTCCACAAGAATCGTAGGTAAAAACCACCTGAAATTTTCAGTGAAACAAGGCGGCAAGAGGTTCCCTGTAATCGGCTTCAAGATGGCCGAATATGATGATCTGGTGAGAAACTCCGCCGCAATCGATATACTCTACGCCCCTCAGTTCAACACATTTCGCGGCGAAACCTCCATCCAGCTCTCCCTGCGCGACGTGCGCCCGCACCACGCCTGAGCAGCCCCCGCGCGACGTGCGCCGGTCGAGGCGGCCAAGGGACGGCAGTCTTAAGAAAACCGGGGAAACACGAAGACTTGTTGAGCGAGCCGGCGGTATGGAATGGAAGCCGGCCAAGCAAAGCGCCCGTCCTACATTCCTCTCTGGGCAAGGCGGGCCTTCGCCGTGGAGGCCTGTGGTTTTGGCGATTCGGAGGCGGGCTGCAGGAGGAGCCTCACGATTTTCTTGACCGACAGCGCAGCCTTGCAGTCGGGCGTGAGCACCGGGAACGGGGTCATTTTTTTCGCCGATGTCCTTACGGCCGGGTCCTCCTCGACTTCTCCTAGGAAAGCGGCTTCTATCGAGAGGTATTTTCTGATTATGGCTCTGAGCTTTTGGCCGAGCCTGGCGTCGTCTTCGGAGGCCGCCATGTTTATTATGATATTGGGCTTGAAATCGTCGATAATGGATTTCGCCCTGAACCAGCACTCCGGGCTTACCGTCGACAACTCGCTCATCAGTTCCTGAATGCCTGAGATGCCTTTCTCTCCGTCGGGGTTCATGCCTCGCTTGAGCAGCTCCGTCACGAGCGAGTATTGACGGAAAGCTGTGGAGAGCCGGCGGTACAGCACGTTTTTCACGAAACCGTAGCTGTTGACAATGGATGTGGGCTCCGGCATCGTCACCAGAATTCCGTCTTCGATCATCGAAAAGAAGTCCATGACGTCGTAAGAACTGCCGGCGCCGATGTCGACAACAATGAAGTCGGCCTCCAGCGAGAGCACGCTCTTGATGATTTTCGCCTTTTGAGCGAATCTGGGATTTGCCTGGCTGGGAACATTGCCGGCGCTGCTTATGAAACGGAGGCCGGTAAAATCGGTCTTGAGAACTATGCCGTCGATGGTCTTCACGCGGCGCGAGAGGAAATCGCTCATCACATATTCAGGAGCTTGTATCCCCAGATACGTGTGCAGGTTGGGTCCGCCGAGATCGGCATCGACAAGGATTACGTCTTTTCCCGACTTACCCAGCTCGAGGGCGATTGCGCAGGCGATAACGCTCTTGCCCACGCCGCCTTTGCAACCGGCAACCGTGATGATCCTGCGAGATGTATCGACGTCGTTTCCACTCATTGATGTGTTCTCCGGGCGACTCCCGCTAT
>CBFDAY010000116.1:0-7911 GCA_965602895.1 uncultured bacterium | reverse complement strand
GCTACGGCGAGCCGATAGTCGAGGCCACTCGCGCCTTAAGCCAGGGCGAATGGGTGCACGTCCACAATACGCAGCCTATACCGGGGGAATTGGAGAAGTGATTATCCCGCAGGACTCTATGAGATAGCAACTAACATTTCTGTCAAATCATCGGCATCAGATCTTATGCACCGATAACCGCTGGAGGTAACATCCCATGGAATTTCTCGGATACAAGCGTGAGGACGGAAAAATTGGCGTTCGCAACCATGTCATCGTGCTCTCGTCGGTGTCGTGCGCCAACGGGGTTGTCGAGGCCATCGGGCGCGCCTTGCCCGAGGTCGTAACGGTCACGCACGCCTATGGATGCGGATACGGGCCGGAGGACGTCGGCGTGAGCCACCGCACGATGGCGGGCCTTTTGAACAACCCCAACGTGGGAGCGGCGCTCGTCATCGGCCTCGGCTGCGAGACGATGAACAGCGAGTTCCTCACTCAGGCAGTCCAGGGCAAGCCTGTGGAGGCCCTGGTCATACAGGAGGACGGCGGCAGCGCGGCAACCACGGAAAAGGGGATCGAGATCGCTCGAGGGTTCCTGAAGCGGCTGGATGCGCAAAAGCGCGAGCCCGCTCCCGTGAGCGAGCTGATCGTCGGTCTCGAGTGCGGCGGCTCGGACGCCTTCTCCGGCGTGACGGCGAATCCCGCCGTCGGAGCGGCGGCCGACCGGTTCGTGGGCGAGGGAGGCGCCGTGATACTGGCCGAGACTACCGAGATGATCGGCACCGCCCATATACTCAAGCGGCGTTGCGCCACGCCGGAGCTTGGCGAACAGGTCGAGCGCCTTGTGAACGATCACGAAAAACACGTGCGCGCCTCGCTCGGAGACCTTGCCGGGATGGTCATCGCGCCGGGCAACATCGACGGCGGGCTTTCGTCCATAACCGAGAAGTCGCTCGGATGCATCATGAAGGGCGGCACGACCCCTATAAATGAATACATCGAGTACGCCGGCCGGCCCTCAAAGGGCGGGCTCATCATCATGGATACGCCGGGGTACGACATCGACTCTATGGCCGGCATGGCGGCGGGGGGTGCGCAGATAATGCTCTTTACAACCGGACGCGGCTCGACGGCTGGCTTCCCGGCCGTGCCTGTGGTGAAAATAGCAAGCAACTCAAGGACTTACAACAACATGCCGGGCGACATGGACGTCAACGCCGGCGTGATTATCGATCAGGGAAAGTCCATCGACGACGTGGGTGGCGAGATATTCGAACTGTCGCTTGAGGTCGCCGAAGGCAGGCAGACCTGCGCCGAAATTAATAAATCGGCGGTCTTCAACTACCTGAAACAGGGCCCGACCTTTTGATCCTGCGCTCCGGTTGTAAGCGAGACAATAACAGTTTTTTCCGCGCACAGGTTCAAAATTGTATTCATCGCTCGCTCTTTGGAGGCGAGGCAGGCCTCGCGAGCGATCATTGATTTCTCCCATCCTCTTTAACCCCAAAGCCTTGCGCTTTTGCCCTCCTTTGCCGCCTAAAGTGGCACGATTGTTGCTCAAATCTCTCTCTGCGTTGTTTATCAATTGAAACGCAGAAGATCGCAGAGGGTGGTTGTTGAAAATGATTACCAGATTATCTCCCAAGGACATGCAGTTGAAAAGCTCCGTATCCCCTTGCAAAGAAAAGGGTTCGCCTGACGACTCCACGAAGAGTCGAGGGGTCGATCTTCGCAGAGAATTCCCGCTCTACATGGGGGTGCGGAACACCAAGGAATTCCTTTCCGACGTTGGCGGATATCGGACCCGGTGGCCCGTGCTCGTAGCCGCAAGCGTGCTCACGGTTTGCCTTATCGGATACTCGGCCTCTCACTTTCTGTTCAAAAAGGCCGGGCCGGCCCATCCCGCAACGCCGGAGGGACAAGCTGCGGTCGAGCTTGATGCCGGCGCGTCCGCCGCCGAGGGCGCGGTCCAGACGGTAGAAATATCGCGCTTGCAACGAGATGCGGAGCGCCCGAGAAAAGCCTTCGCATTTTCTCTGCAATCCGAGGCCGAAGCCGCGCAAGAGCGCGATTTCGCCCACGACATCGGCTATGCCGGACACTCGGAAAACCTCGGCGAAACCGGGAATCCGCATATTTACAAAGAGGTGCTCGCCCTGCTGAAGTCGGCCAGTGACGCTGTAAAAGATGAGAACCTCGAATCGTTTCTTGCGCATCTGGATGAGAACGAATCCAGCTTTGTCAGGCAGCAAAAACTCAAGGCAAAGATCGCATTCAGGCAGTTTGACAAGATCGACGGCTCATATTCCGATGTCAAAATCAAGGCGCTCAACGATAGTGAATTGGCCGTCAACCTCCATTGCAAGGTCAACGCCGCCTTTGCCAAGAGCGGTCGCTCGATCGTGCTCTTCGACGGAGCTCAGAACCTGACCCTGCGAAAGGCCGCGGGAACCGTATGGAAAATCTGCGCCATAGACTGACGCGGCGGCCGGCGGCGTTTCTGCGACCTTAACATCCGCTCTTTCCCCTCGCGGACTCCCGCGATAAGCTCCGCTTCCCTTACCTTCCATCTCCTGCGCGGTTACAACAGAAACCACGGCGATTATCGTAATTTCCCCCCGTCTCCGCCCTGAAATTCGTGACTGATCCGGGCAAAAGCCCGGCCCGAACCGGCGCTTGATTCAGCACGGGCGCAAAAGAGATTTTTCCCCATAAGGTCGCTATTGGTCCCGGGTTTTGGCTTTTTCATACAAATATTGTCACCATGACAAAGCGGCTCCAGGCGGAAGCGGGCTTTCAAACAGAGGTCTCGTTATCCGATGTCGTTGAAAATAAAGAGGATACGCCCTTGCCGACCGGCATGTTAACGGGCGGCATAATTATTGCTCATATTTGGATATGGTCAATTATGCGAATTTGACGCCTAATCTCCCGGGCGGAATGCGAAATGGATAACCTTATAGGGCTGACCGCAGGCGATTTCCGGATTATCAAGCTTATCGGGCGCGGCGGAATGTCTTCCGTTTACCTGGCTATCGATAGTGAACTGGAACGCAATGTCGCGCTGAAGATTCCTCATGACAGGTTCATCGACAATCCCGGTTTCGTAAAAAGGTTCAGGCGCGAGGCCAAGGCCATGGCGCGGCTGCGGCACCCGAATATCGTCCAGATCTACAGCGTCGGCAGCCATGGAGAGCTGCCCTTTTTCGCGATGGAGTACGTCGGCGGCGCATGCCTGGACAAAACCATCAGGAACAAAGGACCATTCACGCTCGGCGTCGCGCTGGATTATATCTCACAGATTGCTCATGCCATCGAATACGCCCATAGAAAAGGAGTAATCCACAGGGACATAAAGCCCGCCAATATCCTGATCGACCCGTCGGGGCGCCTGCTCGTGACGGACTTCGGCGTCTCCAAGATGATGTCGGAGGAAATCACTCAAGATACGGTCGGCTTTGTCGGAACGCCGCAGTATATGTCGCCCGAACAATGCGGACAAGGCACCCTCGACCACAGGACCGACATATATTCCATGGGCGCCGTGTTGTTCGAGATGCTCACGGGCAAGCCGGCCTTTTCATCCGATTCCCCCGCGGCAATCATTAAGAAGCAGCTATTCGATATGCCTGAATTCCCGAGCGGGTTCGAAGAAAAAACCCCAAAAGGAGTCATGGCCATTATCTCCAAAATGCTGGCAAAAGACCCGGGAGAAAGGTATCCGGATATCCGATCTTTCCTGCATGATCTGGAGAAAGTCCAGCGAGGATGCGAAGATTCCGCAATTGCATCCTCAAGCGCCAAGACGGTGTCGCTCAAAATGCCCGTGAGAAAGCGCGCAGCCGCAGCGAAGCCCCGGAAAAAAGGAAAGCGCCGCGCCGCGCTTGCGCTCGCGTGCCTGCTCGTCGTCTGCGTGGCATCGCTTGCTATCGCTTTCAAACGGGGCGCCGGAGAGGGCGTTGACCTCGACGCCATAACGAAGCTCATCCCGAAAGCCACCGTATCGGCGGCTTCCCTGCCCCAAGAAGCGCCTCCTGCGGCGGCCGTCGAGTCGCAATGGGCAAGCGCCGTGATAGATTCAATGCCGCCCGGCGCCGAAGTGTTCCTCGATTCGCAGCCGCACGGCACGACCCCGCTCACGCTGTCGAAGGTCGCTCCCGGACGACATATGCTCGCCATTAGGCTAAAGGGATACCCGAGCCACTCGGAAGAGATTTTGATCGAGGCTGAAAGACCGATTAATGTGTTTCACAACTTCGAAGCGGCCAAAGGAGCGCTCATTCCCAGAGGCTCGCTGGTGATAAACTCCGAACCGCCGGGCGCCGCCGTTTATGTGAACGGCGAGAAAAAGGGCGTGACACGGTTGGAGATGCCGGGGCTCCGTTCGGCCGAATACACAATCGAGCTTCGGCTCGAGGATTACGAGTCGTTGCAAAAACGGATTACCCTCCTGCCCGATGAGAATCTGCGGATTTCCCTCAATCTCGTCAAGAAGCCGAAGTTCGGCGGCCTGGGGATCAACTCCCATCCACGCGGCGCCGAGGTGTTGCTGAACGGAACAAAAAGGGGTCAGACACCCATGGTTCTATCCAGGCTTCAGGTCGGCGAATATGAAATCATGCTCCGGAAAAAAGGATACAAACCCTACGAGCAAATAATCGTCTGCGAGGAGGATTCCACCGGAATCATAGAAGCCTCTTTGGAAATGACTCCCAAGTTCGCCGCTATGCAGAGCGCCATCGCGGGAGACAGACACGCCAAGCTGGGTGACCTGGCGAGCGCAGCGATAGCCTATAACCGCGCCCTGTCGCTCGACCCGCACTCGCCGGCCTACGAGGAAAAACTGAAACGCGTCAAGCGGTTCCTCCTGAAAAGGGAGGTACAGGACTTGCTTTCCTCGTACGAGTTCGCATATGATAATGAAAATGCGGAACTGCTTGCCTCTTTGATCGACGAAGGCAACCCTGAGTTCCTGTCGGAACAGGTAACGAACGCAGAGAGTCTGTTCCGCGAGTTCGACAACATCGACATGGCGCTTTCCGAGCCAAAGCTGGGCATCAAGGGCCCGCAGGAAGTGTTTGTCGAGTTCCAACTCAGCATCGACGCCGATTTCGCGGAGACGGGCCTATCGGCGAATTTGCTGAAAGCAAACCGGACTCTTACGCTGAGACGCTCTCCGGAGACCGGCTGGAAGATATGCGCGATAGAATGACGCCCGCGAATCTTTCCCGCTCGAAGAAGCGGCCCCCCGCCACCGACACGTCCGCTCGCTCTTATCCTGCTCTTGTCGTCATCTCGCTTCTCCTCATCTTCTCGCTCGGCGCAACCGCTGCGCACGCCGAAGAACTTCATCCCGAGGCCTATGCGGGCTCGATCGCCGCGAGGACCGACACCGACGTGAGCCTCGGCATAGAGGCGGGAACCGAATTCGGACGCGCGGAGGAACTGTGGGTCTATCAAAAGCGCGACTCCATCCAGATAGGCGGCGTAACCGTCAAGGTGAAATGGGCGCGAATCGGAAAGATCCGGGTCGAGTCGTTCGCGGGTGATTCGGCCAGGGCCTATATCATAGAAGAATACGCCGGTTCCTCCATCGCAGTCGGCGACGAAGTCGGGAGACTACCCAACACGCCGCCGAGAATAATGTCCATCGTGATCGAGTCGCCCCAGGTGAGGCCGAGACACGAGGTCGGCATCTTCATCAAGGCCGCGGACGACGAGGGCAACGACCTCACGTATTCGGCCGAGATCACAGGCGGAACGCTGCTCGGCGCAACGGGGCGTTCGCCCGTGATGACATGGGTAGCCCCCGCATACTCCGGGATCTATTACATCACAATCGAGGTAAGCGACGGCAAGGGCGGAGTCACGCAAAAGAAACTGGCCATGGAGGTGACGACGGTCTTTGAGGCCGACCCCTACAGGCTCGCCTGCGCCATCGGCGGCAACAATCGCGCTCATTGGCAGTTTGGCCGGGTCGCCGACATCGAGATGGATGAAGGCGGTAACCTGTGGGTGCTCGACGCCAAGAACAACCTGCTCCGCGTCAACGGGCCGACCGGTGTGGAGATAGGGGCGATCGACCTCACCTTCGGCCAGTCGGCGCTCGGGTCGTCCCCGTCCAGGATATCTCTTGCCCGCGACGACCTTGTATACGTTCTCGATGCAACGCGCAAAACGCTTCAACGGCTCGACCGCAGCGGCAAGCGCGCCTCCGACGTTTTCGACGGGTCCAATCGCAAGGCGTTCCTGCTGGAGTCGCCCTCGGACGTCGCATCCGCCGCCGGCGACGTGTTCGTCAGCGACTCCATCGGCGGACACGTGTCGCTCATCGACAAAGACGGCCGGTTCGTGCTGCTGTTCGCCGCGCAGGGAGAAGGCAAGGGCCAATTGATGGCTCCGGTCTCGTTAACGACCAACCGCTACGGTGACATCTTCGTTCTCGATCCCGGCAAGGGCGAGGTGCTCGAATTCGATCGCGCGTTCCGCTTCCGCGCGAGCTATAAGTGCCCGATGGCGGGTCAGGCGGGCGAGATCCTGGCCGACAGGCGCACCGGCGCCGTCTTCGTGCTCGACTGCGAGGCGGGCAGCGTCAGGAAACTCGAGGCCGACGGAAAGCTCAGGCCGGTCATCGCGCCCACCCTCGGCAAGGACTCCGCCGGTTCCACCGCCACGGCGATCGCGATCAGGTCCGACGGCGACATCCTCGTCGGCACCGAGAACGCCAGCATCTGGGAGTATGACCAATCCGGCACGCTGCGTGGAATCCTCGGCGAAGAGAACTTCGGCAAGGCGCCCGACCTCGCCGCCTCCGACGACGGCCAGTTGTTCGTGCTCGATGAGTCGGCAGCGCAGGTCAACCGCTTCGACCGCCACAGGTGGCTCAAGGGGAGATTCGGCGCCAGGGGCAAATACGAGGGGCAGTTTGTCGATCCCACGCGCGTATGCGTCGACGGCGAAGGCGCCTGCTACGTGTTCGACGGCGGCGGCAACAGGATTCAGAAATTCTACGCCCACGGCGTGTTCGCCAAGGTTATCCCCATCGGCGAGGAAGTCGCCGGCAACCTCAGGGACGCGGTCGACTTCGACGTGGCGAGCGACGGCCGCATCTATGTCCTCGACGCGAAGAGGAAGGCGGTGTTCATCGTCTCGCGCGAAGGCGAATTGGAAAAAATCGTGCCGCTCACCTCGTCGGACGCCCGCAATGACAAGCAGATAAAGCGGCCGCAGGATATCGCCGTCGACGGAGACGGATACATCTACGTGTCCGACCCGCTCGCGTACGCCGTGTTCAAGTTCCATCCCGACGGCACGCACACGAACAAGCTCGGCGGGAAAGGCAAGGAGCCGGGCCGGTTCGGCAAGGTGGCCGACCTCGCCGCCGACGGGAAGGGCTACGTCTACGTGCTGCTCAAGGATCGCAAAGTCGTCGCCAGGTTCAACCGCGACGGCCGGTTCATCATGGAGATACCGCTCGCCATCGACGAGGACACTCCCCTGAAAACCCCCGAATGCATCGCTGTCGACAGCTACGGCGCCCTCTACGCCTTCGACAACTTCTACAAGGCCGTGTTCAAGTTCATGCAGTAAGTCGCAACATGCGTGGGTCTGTCCCTATTTTCCCAAGGAGGTGGGAAAGACACTGAAAGCTTGCGCAGGAATCTTCACGCCGTTATAACCATGATTGATATTGCTGTTCACCGAAGAAGCCGAAGATATGTCCTTCGTGACTATGCTTTGTGAAATCGACAATGCTGGAAGCAAATGGACAGGCAACGCTATAAAATGCTGAATTTCTGCGGATTAGCTTCTAAAATAGCGTCTCTCAAAATAAGCGTGTTACCTAAAACCAAAGACATTGCTGTTGTCGTTCTGGCTTTATTTCTGCTTGGCTTTTCATTCCTCTTATAATATTTTTATCAGCGATCATGT
>CBFDAY010000115.1:0-7943 GCA_965602895.1 uncultured bacterium | reverse complement strand
ACCCAGTCCTATTATGCCGACTCCGATTTCTTTCATATCACTTTGCCTCTTGCACGCATTCGGCGATTCGCTCCATTCCTTCGCGAATGTTCTCCTCCGATGTCGCGAACGAAAAGCGCAGCCGCGTGGGATCGCCGAAACCCGTGCCCGGCACCGCTGCTACGCGCGCCTTTTCAATGAGCACATTGCACAAATCATCGGCGGTCCTTATGGGCGAGCCGTGCAATTCCTTGTCGACAAACGCCTTCATGCTGGGGAAAAAGTAGAAGGCGCCGTCGGGCAGTGGAGTGTCGTCTTTCAGGGTTTTGTTGATGCCTTCGGTCATGATTTTTCTGCGCTTGTTGAATTCTTCCAGCCAGTTCTCCAAGAAGGCGTAATCGCCCGCGAGCGCCGCGAGCGCCGCCTTTTGCGCTATGGAACACGGGTTCGAAGTCGACTGGCTCGTAATGCTGCCGATCGCCTTGATGTAGTCCGCCGGGCCGCCCGCGTAGCCGATGCGCCACCCGGTCATCGAGTAGGTTTTCGATACTGCGTTGACGGTGAACGTCAACTCTTTCAGGCCCTCGTTGAACGATGCGATGCTGTGATGCTCGTTATCATCGTAAATGATCTTTTCGTAACACTCATCCGAAAGTATCATCACACGATGCTTGAGCGCAATTTCGCCGATGGCCTCGAGTTCGCCCCTGTTGTATATCGCGCCCGTCGGGTTGCTCGGGCTGTTCAGGACGAGCATTTTCGTCTTCGGCGTGACGGCGGCCTCGAACGCTTCGGGCGACATCTTGAAATCGGTCGTCTCAATAATCCTGGGTACGCCGCCGGCAAGGCGAACCTGCTCGGGATAGCTCACCCAGTAAGGCATGGGGATCAATACTTCATCGCCGGGATCGCAGACGACCTGGAATATGTTGTAGATGATGTGTTTGGCGCCGCAGCCGATCGTCACTTCGGTGGTTTTGTAGTCGAGGTCGTTATCCCTCTTAAATTTTGCCGCGACGACCTCCTTCAGTTCCGGCATGCCGGAGGCGGCGGTATACTTGGTGAATCCACTCTGTATCGCCTCGATGCCCGCGGCCTTTATATGATCGGGTGTGTCGAAGTCGGGCTGGCCCGCCCCGAATCCTATAATATCAACCCCTTGCGCCTTCAGCTCGTTGGCCTTGGCCGTTATCGCGAGCGTGGGAGACGGCTTAAGCGAATGAGCCCTTTCCGAAAGAGCCATGTTTTCAATCCTCCTTTTTCAGGCCGGTCGCAGCCAGGGCGTCGGCCTTGTCGCTCTTCATAAGCCGCCTGATCCCTCTCAGCGCCTGCCTTATTCGCATCTCATTTTCAACGAGCGCAAGCCTCAGATAGCCTTCTCCGGTGGCGCCGAAGCCTATTCCCGGCGACGCGCCGACCAGCGCCTCCTCGAGAAGCAGCTCGGAGAACTTCATTGACCCGAGATGCCTGAATTTTTCCGGGATAGGCGCCCAGACGTACATCGTGGCCTTCGGAAGCGGCACGTTCCAGCCAATTTCGTTAAGCCCGTTCACAAGGACGTCGCGCCTCTGACGGTATATCTCCACCTGCTCATCCACGCACGACTGGTCGCCCTCGATGGCGGTGATCGCGGCCACCTGGATGGGCGTGAATACACCGTAGTCGTAATAGCTCTTCAGCTTGGCGAGCGCGTCTATCACATGGCGGTTGCCTACGGCGAAGCCGATGCGCCATCCGGCCATGTTGTATGTCTTGGACAGCGAGTATATTTCGATGCCGACCTCTTTGGCGCCTTTGGCCTGCAGGAAGCTCGGCGCCCTGTAGCCGTCGAAGCATATCTCGCTGTATGCCAGATCGTGCACGACCAGTATGTCCTCCCTTTTCGCGAACTCGACGATCTCCTCGAAAAAGGCCAACTCGACGACTTGCGTCGTGGGGTTGTTGGGATAGTTCAATATCAACACCTTCGGCCGCGGATACACCTGCCGCATCACCTTCGACAGATCGGGCAAAAAGTCGCTCTCCGCGGTCAAGGGCACATTGTATACCTGCCCGCCCGCGATCACGACGCCGAAATAATGCGCCGGATAGCTCGGACTCGGCACGAGCACCATATCGCCCTCATCCAGGATCGCCGTGAAAAGGTGGCAGATACCCTCCTTGGAGCCGATTACCGCGATCGCCTCGGTTTCATGGTCGAGGTCGACTCCGAAGCGCCGGCCGTACCAGTTCGTGATCGCGCGCCTGAGGTTAGGGATACCCTTCGAGGCGGAGTACCTGTGGGCCTTGGCGTCATGGGCTATTTCGCACAGCCTTTCCACAATGTGAGGAGGCGTGGGCTGATCGGGATTGCCCATGCCCAGGTCGATCACGTCTTTGCCCGCCCGTCGCGCCTCGAGCTTTATCTGATTGATGTGCGCAAACAGGTAGGGCGGAAGCTTCTCCATATGTTTGGATATATATCGTACCGTTTTCTATTCCTCCTCCAATATGGCGAGCACCTCGCCGACTTCCACCGTCTCGCCTTCGTCGGCCACTATTTCCGCAAGGATGGCCGTTATCGGGGATGGAACATTGAATGTCGCCTTGTCAGTCGTCATTTCCACGAGGTCGGCGCCTTCGTAAACCTCGTCGCCCTCTTCGAAATGCCACATCGAAACGACGGCCTCATCTCCAGCGTCGTCGCCCAGGGGGGGGAGTTCCACTTCATACATCTCCTGACCTCCGTTCCGGATCCGTTTGATCCGGCCTGCTCCTTTACCTCCAGTGCATTATATGAGCTGCGCACGAATGGACCGGACGCAACCGCCTTGAATCCCATGCGCAACCCGATCTCGCGGTAACGGTCGAACTCGGCCGGCTCGACGAATTCGACGACGGGAAGATGCTCCCGCGACGGGGACAGATACTGCCCGATCGTCAGTATGTCGCAGCCCGCGGCCCGCAAGTCGCCCATGACGGCCTCGATTTCCTCCCGCCGCTCGCCAAGCCCGAGCATCAAGCCCGATTTGGTCAGCATTGCCGGGGAAATCCGCTTTGCCAACCGCAACACGCCCAGCGACACCCGGTAATCCGCCCCGGGCCGAACCTCTTCATAGAGCGAGGGGACCGTCTCGACGTTGTGATTGAACACGTCGGGCCCGGCCTCGACCACCGTTCTCACGGATTCCTCGCGACCCCTGAAATCGGGAACGAGCACCTCCACCGCCGCACGGGGGTTCACCTTCCTTATGGCGGCGATCACCGCCACAAAATGCGCCGCGCCGCCGTCTTCGAGGTCATCCCTCGTGACCGAGGTCACGACGACGTGCCTCAGCCCCATCTCCTTTGCGGCGGCCGCGATACGCGCGGGCTCGGACGCCTCCAGCGCCGCGGGATTGCCTCCGCCAACGGCGCAAAACCGGCACGAGCGCGTGCACACATTGCCCATTATCATAAATGTGGCCGTGCCGGCGGCGAAACACTCGCCCATGTTGGGACAGTGCGCGCTGCGGCAGACGGTGTTGAGGTCGTGCCGCTCAAGTATGCGCTGCGTTATGTCCGCCCGCGGATTGGCGGGCAGGCGCTTTTTTATCCACGGCGGGAATTTGCTCTTTGGCTGCGGCATTATTGCTGCCTGCTTTCGCGGCGGCCGACCTTTGCGCGAGGATGTCCGTCGGCGGAAATCACCATATTGCCGCCGGTTTCGGCAAATCGACGACGCATAGTCTAGCACAGGAAAGGCCCAAATGCAACCGGGTCGCCACCGCGCCGGGTCGTCCCTCGTTCGGGCCGGACCGTCATCCGTTCACGAGTTCGCATCCAACAGCCCCTCGTACAGTTCCGGCCGTCGTTCCTGCAGCCAGTTTACGAGGGCTTCCTTCATTAAAGCCCGTTTTTCGAGATCGATCGTCGCCGCCACGATGCCCCATGGCTCGTCTCCGATCGAGGCTTCGATCTCCCCAATCGGATCAATGATGCAGCTTCGGCCGAAATGCTCGCGGCCGCCATCCTCGCCCTCGACCTGCTCGAAGCCGGCCTTGTTGACGGCCACGACGAAAACCTGGCTCTCCATGGCGCGCACACGCAGCTCCGACTGAAAGGCGTCGGCCCGCATGCCCCACGAGCAAACCGGCACGAACACGATCTCGGCGCCCTTGAGGGCCAGCGTGCGGAATGTCTCGGGAAACGAGCGGTCGAAGCATATGAGGATTCCGATCTTCAAACCATCCATTTCGAACACGGAAAGCCGGTCTCCCGGCTTGAAGTAGTACTTCTCATCGCTGTTGATTATCGGCGAGGATGACGAAGGCACGTGGCTCTTCCTGTACTTGCCGATCAACTCGCCCCTGGGCGAAATCAACATGGAAGCGTTGTAATAGCTGCCGTCGCATTCCTCGAATGCGGTGGCCACGATGCCTATACCGTGCCTGCGGGCCTCGGCAGCGAACGTCTCGGTCGTCGGACCGGGCACGGGCTCGGCGAAACTGAAATAGCCGTCGTCGTATACCCTGCAGAAATATGGGCCGGTCATCATCTCGGAGAAGCAGACGATGTCGGGCCTGTGCTCGGCAACGGCCCGATCGAGCGCCTCGACCGCCTTTTCAATGTTGGCGGCGTAGCTGCCGGGGTAGGGCCCCATCTGAATTCCTGCGACTGTCAGCTTGCTCATTTCGCTCCTCTCCAGAAACTCATAGCGATCAATTTAGGACTTTAAAACCGTCTCATACGGGCGGCAGGGAGGCGGGAATGAACCTGCCATAGCCGGGTTCTCCGACCAGATCGCCGTTTTCGGCAACGATCTTGCCACGAACCATCGTCATGACAGGTCGGCCTTTGAGCGTCCAGCCGTCGTACGCGGAATAGGAGTAGACGTCGTGCATCTTCTCCAACTCGATCGTGTGCTCTTCTTCGAGGTCGATTATCACCATATCGGCATCCGAGCCTACCTGCAGGGTCCCTTTCTGCGGATAGATCCCGAAAATGCGCGCGGGATTCTCGCAGCACAGCCGCGTCAGCCGCTCCAGCGAGATCCGCCCGGCGTTGACGCCCCTGTCGAGCAGCAGAGGCAGCATCGTCTCCACACCCGGCATTCCGACCTTGGCGGTCCAGAGGTCGTCGCCCTTCTCTTCAGGCGAGAGCGGGCAATGGTCCGACCCGATACAGTCAAAGGTTCCCTCGCCTATTTCGCGCCAGAGCTGTTCGACGTCTTCCTTCCCTCGAAGCGGGGGATTGATCTTTCCCCACACCTTGTCGGTATCGAAGCGGGTGAGCGTGAGGTACTGCGGGCATGTCTCGGCCCACACGCGCACGCCCTCGGCCCGCGCACGCCGAATGAGGTCGCCGCCCTCTTTGATCGAAATATGGACGACGTACAGCGGGCACTCGGCGAGTTTGGCCAGGTGGGACATCGTCGCGATGGCGTGCGCCTCGCACTCGTTCGGACGCGCGTCGTGCCAGTGCGGGTCGGCGGGCTCCTTTGCCAGAAGCTCGTCGCGCAGGCGGAAGAAAAGGTCGGGGCTCTCACAATGCACCATCGCGAGCGCGCCTGCCTTGGCGATCTCGCGCATTCCCAGGAAAATCAGCCCCTCGTCAATATCTCCGACGCCTTCGAGCGCCTCGGATTTCTGGTAAGGAAGCAGGAACTTGAACGACGTGACGCCCCGCTTGATAAGCTCGCCCAACTCGGGAACCTGCTCGGGCTCGAATATGACCGCATGGAAAGAACCGTCGACCAGGGCCGCCATCTCGTATACCTGCTTGAATATGTCCAGGCTGGCAACGATGCTATCTGTCGATGCTATGAAAGGAAGCACCGTGGTTACTCCGCCCACTGCGGCCGAACGGGTCAATATTTCAAAACCCTCCGCAATGGATGTGTCCACGTATCTGAAGTGCACGTGGGGGTCCACAACGCCGGGCAGCACGTATCTGCCGGCGGCGTCGATGGTGCGTCCGGCCTTCGGAAGTTCGCTTTCTTTCCCGATTGCGACAATCTTGCCGTCGTCGACAGCCAAGCCGGCGCGCATCCGTCCGCGAGGGGAAACAATGGTTCCACCGTCAATTCTTATCGATATACCCATACCCGATCAGTCCCTTTCAACCCGACTATCAGGCAAAACACGACGCCAAAGGGGGATTTCGCCGAAAGAGGGCCACGCCCTTGCTGCGTGGCTCCAGACTGAATATAGCATCCGCAAATTCGGCTGTCAACATCCCACTTGAAAACTTCGGGACGAGAATGGTAAAGTATATAGTCGCGTTCGCGAAGGGCTGCTCTTGGATACCCCAAATCCGATGAGGCACACAGCGCCATGAGAATCCAATTCGAGAAACACGCCAGGATAACGAGTTTTCTGGACCCCGCTCTCAACTTCGAGCCTAATGAGCGGCCGACCGAAATACGCGTGGACCCGCTCACGGGGCAGACGGCTCGCCTCTTGCATTTTCCCATCCGGATGCTTTCCAAACCCGACCTCGAGGAGACGGTGGAGCGCTCGCTGCAGTTCGGATGCCCGTTTTGCCCGCAGATGATCGAGAGCGTCACCCCCAAGTTCCCGCCGAATCTCAGCGAGAAAGAGCGGATACGATGCGGGAGCGCCGTCTTGTTTCCTAATATGTTCCCTTACGACACATTCAGCGCGGTCGCGATCTTCTCCGATGAGCACTTCATGCCGCTGGACGATTTCGAGCCCGAGCTTTTGCGCGACGGCTTCCGCGCCTCTCAGGAATACCTGGCTTCGGTCGGGGCGGCGGAGCCCGAGGCATCTCGCTACTGCACGATAAACTGGAACTACATGCCGCTGGCGGGAGGCACTATCATTCACCCGCACCTGCAGATAATCGCCGGGCGCACCGGCACCAACTACCACCGCATGATTCTCGAGGCGAGCGAGGAGTACGCGGCAGAGAATTCCGCGTCCTACTGGGCCGACCTGATCGAGACGGAGTCGGCCCTGGGCGAAAGGTTCATCGCAAGAGTGGGCGGGACAACCTGGCTCACGAGCTTTGCGCCCAAGGGATTCATCGACATCATGGCGGTATTCGAGGGAATACCCACCATCGACGAAATCACCGAATCGGATTGGATGGACTTCTCGCGCGGTCTTTCGGCCGCCATGAAATATCTCGATGCCCAGGGGTTTTACAGTTTCAATATGGCAATCTATTCCGGATTCGGCGACGAGCACTTCTGGACTCATGCAAAATTAATACCGCGCGCATTGCTCCCGCCGATGGACGCCAGCGACATCAACTACTTCAACATGCTTCACGACGAGGTCCTGACGATTTTCAAACCGGAAGAAATCTGCGAGCAGGCGAGGGATTTTTTCGACGAATTGGGGTAAACGGATGACGGCTCTTCCAAAAGACGTGACGACGCTGGGCAAACTGCTCGAATTCAGGGCCGCAAGCATGCCCGACAGACCTGCCCTTTATCTGGGCGAGCAGACCGTGAGTTTTCTCGAACTCGACAGGATGGCGAACAGATATGCAAACGTGTTCGTCGAACTGGGCATAGCGCCCGGCGACGGGGTGTGCCTTTTCATTCCCAACCGGCTCGAGTTCCTCTACGCGTATTTCGGCCTCCTCAAAATCGGCGCAACGATGATCTCCCTGAGCGTTATGCTCAAGGCGGATGAGGCCAAGTACATAATAGACGACGCGAGCGCTAAGATGCTCGTTACCACGGAATATCTTTATCCAACCATCGAGCCGGTGCGCGACCGACTGGAGAGCATCGAGAACATACTTTACCTCGACGACAACCCGCCCGAAGGCGTTACGGCGCTGCCGCCGCTTGTCGAAAAGGCTTCGGAGAAATTCTCCTCGCCCGACATCGCGCCTGATTCGGTGGCCTGCATAATCTACACATCCGGCACGACAGGCAGACCCAAGGGCGCGATGCTCACGCACGCGAACTTCCTGCACAATCTCGAGTCGGCGACAAATCTCCTTGGGTCCACGCCGGAGGAGGTTGCGCT
>CBFDAY010000114.1:0-7975 GCA_965602895.1 uncultured bacterium | reverse complement strand
CTTGTTTTCAACAAGAATTTGCATGAAAATTCTCGATTTTTCCACGGATAATCCCCTTGGCCAAGGCCAACCATATTGCGCCGGACCATGGATCTTCGTGTCGGTCCATATTTGACGGATGTTCGCGCATCTGTTTATTTTACAGAATATGGCCGGGCGAAGCAAGTGATGCGCGCGGAAGGGTTTCTGTTTGTTGCAGAACGTTTCGATACGACCGCCGCGAGAAACTGAAGGGCCGCGAACCCAGTCGAGCGCGGCAATTCCGGCAAGCGGCCCCCAAGCCAAGACGGGGGTCCCCCGAATCCGACTTTATTGAAAAATTTATCTCCTAATGATATAATCAGCCAACAATCTTGCAGACCACGGGTTCTGCGGTTCGGTCTCTTATACAAGGGGAGATGGTTATGGCAATACTTACGCTGGTATTCGGGCGTGAAGTTTTGGGGACCCACGATATTGACACGGACAAGCTCATAATAGGCCGAGCGGAGGATTGCGAGATAATCATCGACAATCTGGCCGTATCCCGCCATCATGCCATTATTGAAAGGATCGAGGGCTCTTTCACGATCAATGACCTTGACAGCAATAACGGAACCTTTATCAACGGCCGCCGCATAAGCGGACCCACAAACCTGAACTTCGGCGACGAAATAGGCATTGGCAAGCACATCCTTGTTTTCGACAGCCATTCCAAAAAAATCAAGCCCGCCGAATCTCATTCCGCCGAGGCCCAGCCCGACATGGACGCGGCGGGACGCGGCACGATGTTTGTCGAGCCGGAGCAGATGGAAAAAATCCAGGAGAAAGTCTCCACGGCGCGAAAGGCGCACCTGCGATTGGCCGGCGCGCCCGCCGGAGAATTGATCGCGCTTGATAGGGACGACATTGTGTTTGGCAAGGGACAAAAATGCGACGTCGCCGTCACCGGGTTCTTCGCCTCGCGCCGCCACGCCATATTGAGCCGCCTTGAAAAGGGCTTCCAGCTCACGAACCTCGCCATTCTCTCCCCAACCCGCGTGAACGGGACCATCATCGATTCGGCGCTCCTTTGCGACGGCGACGAGTTATCGATGGCCAAGAGCAAATTCACCTTTCATTCGGGACAATAGAAAAGGGACCGCCGAAAAGCGATCCCTTTTTTCGCAAACGAATGAACCGTTGTCGCGAAGAATCTGCAGGCGCCGCGCCTCAGGCTTCTTCTTCCTGCCGTTTCTCCGCTGTTGTGGCTTTTCGGAAGGTTATATCGCCGTCGCGGCTGCCGACTTCTATCGTGTCGCCCTTACCAAATTCGCCCTTGAGAATTCTCATGGCGAGCGGATCGAGCACCAGCTGCTGTATCGCCCTTTTCAATGGACGCGCGCCATATGCGGGATCGTAGCCTTCGCGAGCGAGAAGGTCTTCCGCGCCGTCGTTGAGCTTAAGGCCGAGATTCCTGTCGGCCAACCGCTCTTTTATGCGCCCGAGCTGAATCTCGACAATCTCGCGTATTTGCTCTCTGCCGAGGCTGTTGAATGAGATTATGTCGTCGATGCGATTCAGGAACTCGGGTCGGAACTGCCGCTTCAGCGCTTCCATCATGAGTTCGTTTGTCTTCTCCGGGTCGCCGTCGAGGTCGGCGATGTACCGGCTCCACGCCACCGTCGGCTTCTCGGTTATGGGGGCGTCGCTTGACATTCCCTTCTCGCACGAGGGAACCTTTCCGATATTCAGGCCGCCCATAGTGACTGCCGCCAAGGTTCAACTTGCCGATGTATCCCTGAGCAAGGCGAAGATCATAGTCGTCATTCTGAGTCCCCCGCCTACGCTCAGGATGACAAGAGTGTGAAGTACTTCATGCTCCCAGTAGTAATTTCCGCAGCTCTGCCGGATTCTGTGCCCCGGCACATGCGGGAGGGGCGCCAAGCGTTGGAGAGGGGATATGCTCTATCTTCCCGGAGCTTCTTTTTGTATGATTTCGCGCAGTGTTTTCATTGCCCGCGCGACGTTGAAAGGCTTTTCGAGGCAAAGGAGAGCGCCCAGGCTGAGGGCTTCCTTGACTTGTTCGTCCATCCCGAAGCCGGTCGTCAGCACGACCGGGACCGTGGAATCGAATTGTCGGATGCCCTTGTAGGTCTCGAGCCCGCTCATATTGGGTATCCGCATATCAAGAATCACAAGGGAGAAGGAATTGGTCTTAATCTGCTGGAGCGCGGTCATTCCGTTACTGACCGCGACCGGACTGAATCCCATGAGGGTTGTGATGTCGCAAAAGAGCTGCCGGATAGCATCGTCGTCATCCACTATGAGCACATTTACGCTTTCTGGCATCAGATTCTCCCTTGAAAACTAGAATATGTCCATGCCTTGTTCGGTGTTTTCGTCGAGCAGACTTCGAACGAATCGGCGGAACTGGGCCCGCATTTGGTGTATGCTTTCCGACGCCTTCACGATAGATGTGATCTGACGCTTCAGGGTTTTGTCGGAGTTGTCCTCGAATCGCATTTGCAGCAGTTGCGCGAAGCCCGATGCGACCGCCAGGGGGTCATTGATTTCCTTGTTCAGCGAGATTGCGCGTTCGGCCACCTGGGCGAGTTTCCGCGTCTGTTCCAGTTCCTTTTCCAGCTTGAGTTTGTCCCACGCGCGTTCGACGGAAATTTTTATGATTTCGAAGTCGAAGGGTTTGAGTATATAGTCGTAGGCCCCGCTGCGGATGGCCCTGACGGCGGATTCGACCGAGGCGTATCCGGTGATAACGATCACAAGTGTGTCCGGACAGTTTTCCTTGATGTATTTCATCACGGCGAACCCGTCCAGCTCGGGCATCATCAAGTCGGTGATGACAAGGTCGTATTGGCCGGCTTTCAGCTTGTCTATTCCGACCTTGCCGTTCTCGGCGATGTCGACGTCGTAGCCGATATTCGACAAGAGCACCTTGATGCTGTCGCACATCCTTTTTTCATCGTCGATGACCAGTATTTTGCTTTTTTCCGCCACCGAGGCTCTCCCTCCTGTCCTTCATCATAAGGATTGTATAACCTGAAACACCTTGTCATGGACTACCGGAAGCTGTATTGTGAACGTGGCCCCTATTCCGGGCTCGCTTTCGACGGTTATTTCGCCGCTGTAGTTCTTGACGATACCATACGAAACCGACAGCCCCAAACCCGTTCCTTTAACGCCTTTGGTTGTAAAGAACGGCTCAAAGATGTTCTTTACGTCTTCGGGCGGAATCCCACAACCGGTGTCCGCAATGACTATTTCGACGTGCCCTTTTCTGTATTGGGTGCGCACGGTCAGCTTGCCGCCGTCGGACATGGCGTCCTCCGCGTTTTTTATCAGGTTGAGGAACACCTGCCGCATCTGGTCGGTCGAGGTGCTGACCTCGGGAAGGTTGTCCGCCAGCTCGACCGACACTTCGATTTTGTTGCGGAAAAGCTGTCCGCGCAGCAGGGCCAGAAGCTCTTCGAGGACCTGATTAATCTGGACCGACTGAATGTCTTCGGTGCCGGGCTTTGCAAATTTGAGCAGCCTGCGCACGATACCCGCGGTGCGGTTGATCTCCTGGTCCACGATCCTAAGGTTCTCGCGATTGGAGTCATTCTCCGGCATGAGCATCTTGGCGATGCCCACGTAATTCTTGATTATGCCGAGGGGGTTGTTTATCTCGTGCGCGATCTGCGCGGCGAGTTCGCCGGTTGCCGCCATTCGTTCCGATTGCATCAATTGCGCCTGCAATCTTCTCAACTGGTTCACTCTCTGTTCGAGTTCCTTGCCGCGGCGTTGCAACTGCTCTTGTGTTCGCTGCATGCGGTCGGCCATTCGGTTGAACTCATAGGCAAGCGTCTCGATCTCATCGCCGCTCCGCACGTCTATGCGGTGCTCCAGATTGCCCTGCCCGATTTCCTGCACACCCTCCTGAAGCATGTGTATGGGATGCAAAATCCGCCGCGCCAGCGCGAGTCCCGCCAGGGAGATCAGTATCAGCATGCCTGCCGCGAACCCCAGGGCCTGAAAGAACAGCGAATTGACGGGGGCCATTATGTGGCTGTAAGGCATGGCCGTCACGACGAACCATTTCCTGCCGCTGTATTTTGCCGAAGCGAGAGGGTGCGAGCTTACGACGGGGGCAAACCCGGCCAGCGCCGTAATGCCGAACTGATCGAGTTCCAGGGAGAAGCGGCCGCCCTTTGCATCTGACAATTCGTCACCGTGTTTTCTGAACCCCGTGGCGTGGGGCGAGGCCATGTGGGATGGATGCAGGATAAAGAGGTGGCGCTTGCCGGCGTCCGTCAGCAGGAAGGCGACTATCTCCTGATCGTCTCCGCTCCCGGCGGATACTACTCGATCGAGGCCGTATTCGGCGTAGAGTTCACCTTCAAAGCCTCCCGTACCGTCGGGTGAGATCGGCACACTGATGAGTACGGACGGTGAGACGCGACTGGCCGCGAAGACCGGCTCTGAGATCGTCGCCCTCGCCAGGCCGGTTATGCGGGCCTTGTCCCACTTTTTTTCCTCCCGGGGATATGGAGAGTCCAGATATCCAAAAGCCGCCGAAGCCCTTCCTTCTCTATCGACGGCGATCAGCGTTTGAAAGCCGGGATTTGTCTCGGCAAAGGCCGCAAGGGCGCCGGCGGTCCTGTTGTTTCGGAGCGCATGCAGATCTTCCTCAGGCTGGTTCGCGGCTTTCCGGATGGTTGTTTCTCTGAGGATCAGTTGTTCAATCTCCTCATCGTCCAGCCCCTCGTATTGCATGTTTTTTTCTGCGATCGCCTGCTGCAACCGAGGGGAGGCCGCAAGCTGCTTCAAAAGACCGACGGCCGAGGCAAGCGACATGTCTATTTCTCTTGCCAGCATTTCGGCGTCGTGCTGAACGGTTGCGTCGGCGCCCGCTCTTCTGAGTTTGATGGCGTGATAATATCCGAACACCCCTGTGCAGATGGTCGTGACGCTCACTCCGACCATGAGGATGAGGAGAAATTTTCTGCTGAGTCCTCGGTTCAGCAGCGCGCGATTGGGATGCGGTTTCGTCGTCGTCACTTGGAATCACCACCCAACCGGCTGAGGGACTCCAGTGGAATAATAATCCTGAAGGTGTTTCCTCCGCCCTTGCGCGGCCTGACCTCGATGTCGCCGCCGTAACCTTGTATGATGTTGCGAGCCATGTAGAGGCCGATCCCTTTCGGCACAAGGCCTTTGGCGACCGCGCTGGGCAGAAACAGCTCTCTTGCCTCTTTGCCCGAATGCTTTATGCCGGTGTTGGAGAACTCGATGTAAATGCGGGAGTCACGCCTGCGCGTAGCCACCGTGAGGGTTCCCCCGTCGGGCATGTCGGCCATAGCCATTTTTACAAGGTTGGAAAACACCATTTTCATTTGGTTGGGTATGATGGAGACGGACGGCAGGGAACTCCCGAGCTTAAGCTCGGTCGCGATACCTGCCGATTCAAGTCTGTCGGCCATCGACTCGACGGAGTTCTCGATCAACAAATTAAGCGGCGTTTCCCTGGGTTGCTCCGAGGAGGTCTCGGAAAAGTTCAGCAACTGGTCGGTGATGTTTGCAATGCGGTCGGCTTCGTCGGAAAGCACGGCAAGCTCCTCAGGGGGGATTCCCGAAGAGGCCAGCTTGTCGCGCAGGATGCGCAAGTAATTTTTCAGTATGCCGAGGGGATCGCTCATCTCATGGGCCACTACGGCAGCCAACTGCGAGGAGGAAAGCGGGGAGTGGGCCTCGGAAAGGCGCACCCTCGTGAGTTCACATTCCGCGTAAAGCCTGGCGTGCTCGAGCGCCACGGCCGAGAAGCTAGCTATGGCCCTGACGAGTTCGAGGTCCTTTTTTGCGAATGGTCCGCCGATCTTGTTGATGAGTTCGATGACTCCGACTGTCTTCTCCCCTGTTTTCATCGGCACCGCCAGCATCGATCTCGTCACAAAACCGGTGGTCTTCTCGACTTCGGGGTAGTACCGCGGGTCCCGGTGGACGTCGCGGATTATCAGATCCTCCCCCTTCTCCGCCACCCAGCCGGCGATGCCCTGGCCCAGCTTGAGCTTGAACGGTTTGACATATTCGGCTTTTTCGCCGAGGGCTACCATGAACACGAGTTCATCATCCACGAGCCTCAGGATCGAGCCCGCCTCGATTCTTATAATCCTGGCGACGGCCTCGAGGACCCTCGTCAAAACGACCTCGATATCCAAACCGGCAGAGCTGATGCATGACCCGATCTCATTGACGAGCTTAAGACGCCCGGCCTCCTCGCGCAGTTTTTTCTCGAGCGCCCTTCGCTCCTTTATGTCGCGCACGATTGTGATGACATGTCGCCTGCCGTCGATAGTCACGACGCTCACGCTTATGTCGACGGGCACTTCGGCGCCGCTCTTCTTGTATATCGACAGGTCGTCGAACCGGACCGCGCCCTTTTCGAGAGCGGTGTTCGCCTTTTCTATCGCCAGATTGAGGTCGAACACCGAGACAAGCGAATTGAATCCCATCTGCTTGAGTTCGGGCTCGGAGTAACCGGTAAGCCTGCAGGCCGCCTCATTCACCTCGGCGAAGAGGCCGGTACTGTAATCCGGCAGGAAGATGGCGTCGTTCGCCATTTCCAGCAGGCGCGAATATTTTCCTTCGACCCGGGCCGTGGCCGCTTCGTGACGCCTTGTGTGCGCCTTTCCGACTTGCAACAACAGGTCGTGCATTCTCTCGGTGAGCCGGGCGCTCAGTCTCTCGATCTTTTTCGGCTTTCCCGCGTATTTCTTCCGCGCGGCTGCCTCAAGGACACCGAGCAGCACTAACTGGGCCTGCTGGATATCAGAAAGCGAAAAAGCGTCAAATTGTTCCTTGAGGGCTTTATTCAGGCGAGCCTTGCGGGTTTTGCCGGTTTTTGTAGGAATTGAAAGCGGGTTGACAAGGGAGTCGTAAACGCTCGAGAGGAATTCGATGTGTTGCCCGGCGGGCAGTTGATTGGACAGCTTTCTTCGCAGTTCCGGCTTCGAGCGCAGACCGGCGAACCAATTCCCGACCACCTCTTCTTTGCTCGCGAGCAGGAGCCTTTTCAGCTCATTGGAATAGCCTTTGCGAGGCGCCATTCCCGCCGATCCTTTCGCCATCAAACGGGCACTCCAGCGACCGCAAGTGCGAGTCCCTCCGGCCAGTTCAATAATATTATAATTGGGAAAAGAGCAAATTGCAACTATTTTCGCACCCGCGGCAGCCCATGAACGGCTCTGGGGAGGGAATTCATCCATGCGCGAAGGGATGCAACCCGGAGATTCTGCGGGGTGCGACGCCTAGAAGTTGCGGCGATCTTCGATGTAAAGAATACGGTAACTGATCCTATCCGGCCCCAGATTCTTCTCGATGATTTCGGTGAACTGTCCGCGCTCGAGCCCAAAGGCCGCGTCTTCCAGATCCCCGGGAAGGATGCCTTCTCCCATCCATCCCATGTCGCCCGCAACGTTTGCGTTGAGCGCCTCGGACTCCGCCAAGGCAAGTTGCCCGAAATCGGCGCCGCCTTTGAGGCGCTCATGAATGTCCTCGATCTTTTCAAGGGCTCGCTCGATATCAGCGGAGTCGGATTTGTCGGCTGTAACAACGATCTGGCGGAGCTTCACTTCAGGTTTGCGCGCAGGGCCGGGGCCCAGCAGTGTCAGGGCTGCGGCAAAGATAAAAACGACGGGCACCGCTATCCAGAGTATTTTGGTAATTCGCATATTCCGTCACTGCTTGCTATAGTCGTGTTTTCGCTTTCGGTGTGTTTAATCCTAGCATATAGCCGGTCTATATTTCAAGATGATCCGCTCCGCCACGCCGCGAATTGATTATTCGCTCTTATTCTGGTAGGATACCGAAGTGTTACATGCCCGGGCGCTTGGGGGCCGGGCGTGCTCCCGCGCGAAAATGGATTTGAGCGGGGGGGAGAGAATATTAAATGCTTTTCGGGCATAAGATAGTTGTTGTGATGCCGGCCTATAATGCCGCCAAGACCCTCAAGAGAACG
>CBFDAY010000113.1:0-8059 GCA_965602895.1 uncultured bacterium | reverse complement strand
CAGCGATCCGAGAATTACATATATCAGAAGAATGGCCACTCCGAATGCCTTGGCAAGAGCAACCACCTGCTCTTGGGTTTCTTCGTACTCACCGGAAAAGCTCATGAGATACCCGGGGCGGCTATTGCTGAAATCCTTGTAGCGTTCCTTCAGGAGACGATTGATCTCCACGGAAGTGATCACGTCTTCATCTGTGTTGGCGCTGACAGTGACAACCCTTTTTCGCTCGCGCCGATTGATATTCGTGTAGCCCTGTTTTCGCTCGATGCGCCCGAAATTCTTGAAAGGAATAAGCGCCCCCGCACGGTTGCGGAACTTCATCTCCTCGATATCTTCCAGATCCCGGCTGGACTCCTCCTCGAGTTTGACGCGAATATCGATCTCCTCGCCCTGATCATGTATGACGGAGGCGATGCCTCCATCGATCGCATACCGAATCGTATACCCTATTGTGGCCGTATCCAGCCCCATCAGATAAGCCTTGTCCTCATCGATGACGATTCTTGCTTCTTTCTTGCCGGGCTCAAAATCGTCGGAGATATCTCTAACACCTTCGATTGTCGAGAGATAATCCCGTATGTCATCCGCAACGGCACGGAGGACATCAAAATCGTCGCCGCGAATGCGCACCTCAACGGCCGGTTCCACGGGCGGGCCCTCACGCCATTCGACAAAACTGACCTCGACCGGCCCGGGAATTCCCTTTACTTTTTTGCGGTACTCGGTGACGATTTCCAGTCCCGTGCGCTCGCGCTCGAAGGGGTCCGTCAGGTCGAGGACCACCTGCCCGATGTGCGTGCCGGTCTGAAAATCATAGTTGGAGAGCTGGCCCGTTCCAACTCGTCCGATGACCGCGAATACATCTTCCTTCGGGAACTCAAGGGCGATGTCCTCAAGTTTCGCCACGACACGCTCGGTTTCCTCCAGCTTGGTTCCCACAGGCATCTTGATTGTGATCCCGAACTCCTCGACGTCACGCGCGGGGAAGAGCACAAAAGGCATAAAGTAGTAAGCGAAGGCGATACAGCCGGCCGCAAAGACGATCGCGACAAGCAGGCCTAGATACCGCCAGCGAAGTGAGAATTCCAGTATCCCAAGATAGGTTTGGGTAAGGCGCCTCTGCCATCTTAATGTCGCGTCGCCTCCTTGTTGAACCGGTCTCGGCTTGACAAAATCCGCAACATGTGACGGCAGTATGAAAAGGGCTTCTACGAGCGAGGCCAGGAGAGCAAAGGTTACAGTCTTGGGTATGACTCCCATGAACTTGCCGAGCGTTCCGACCATGAGCAGGAGCGGCAAGAAAGCCGCCATGGTGGTGGTGACCGCCGCGATGACCGGCCATGTTACTTCCTTTGTACCGATAACAGCGGCTTCGACGGGGCTACGGCCCTCTTCGATGTGGCGGCAGGCATTTTCGCAGATAATGATCGCGTCGTCCACGACGATACCAAGAACCAGGATCAGGCCGAAAAGAGACAACATGTTTATCGTGATGCCGAAGTATTGCATGAGCAGGATTGAGATGGCAAAGGCCACTGGCAGCCCCAGAGCGGTCAACACGGCCGGCCTCAAGCCGACGAAAATATACAGAACGATCAGCACGAGCACCAGGCCGACCGCCCCGTTCTGATACAACGCGTTCAGATTGCTCCATACATCGACGGCGGCATCGTTTGTCAGCGTGATCTTCAGACCTTCGGGGAGCCGCCCTTTCTCGTAGTCCTCCTTGATGGCCCTCACGGCCTCGACGATCTTTACCGTGTTGCCGGTCTTGCTCTTCATTACCATGAGGCTGATGGTCTTCTCGCCATCCAGCCGCCCCAGGGTAGTGGCTTCTTCGAATGTGTCGGTCACTCCGGCAACATCACGCAGGTAGACGTGGCCGCCCTCGGGATTCGATCGGAGGATCACGCGCTCGATCTGCTGGAGCGTCTCGGCCTCGCCCATCGTGCGAACGAGAAACTCCTGCCGCCCCGACCCGAGCGCGCCTCCGGGAATGTCAAGGTTCTTGTTTTTCAGGCTGAAGATCACATCCGCCAGTGAGAGGTTGTAGCCTTCCAGCCGCCCGGGATTGACTTCGACCCATATCTCGCGGTCGCGGCGTCCCATCGAGGTGACCGCGTCGACTCCGGGGATGTCCAGAAGGTCGTCCTCGAGATCATCCGAGAGCCGCTTGAGCGTGTTTTCGGGAACGCTGCCGCTCAAAGAGACGATAACCGCAATCGTGGTCCATTCCTCTTCTTCGACTTCGGGGGTCTCGGCGTCCTCGGGCAAATCGTCCACCCTGTCGACTTTGTTCTGAACCTCCTGAAGCTTGCGAGGGAAGTCTTCGACGCCGGCCTCGAACCGGACGCGGACTTGCGAGAAGCCCTCTGAGGATATCGACTTGATATTGTCGATCCCCTCGATACTGGCCAGCTCGTCTTCGATGGGGATCGTGATAAGCTCTTCAATTTCTTCTGGAGAAACACCGGGGTATGCCGTATAGACCCACACTTCGTCCAGCGAGATGTCGGGGAACTTCTCCTTTGTCATAGACGAGTAGGTGAGAATCCCCGCGACGAGCACGAGGATTACAAGGAGATTGACGAGGACCGTATTTTTTACCGAAAACTCGGAGATATGCATCGTAAGATTGCTCAGCGAACGCTAACTCTGGCGCCGTCTCGAAGCGATTCCTGCCCGGTCACGACCACCTTGTCGCCGGGCCTTAGCCCGCTGCTGATGAGTACCTTTCCACGATTTGCGTAGCCGAGTTCGACAATTTTCGCCGACGTCGTATTGCTTGTTACGACAAAAATCACAGGGTGTCCGTCTCGCTGGACGATGACCTCCTGTGAAAGGAAGATTGCTTTTTCGAAGGTTCGCCCGCGAATTTGCACGCGCCCAATAAAGCCGGGAAGCAATTTTTTCGGTCGGTCGTTGACGATCAGGATTTCAACGGGGAAGGTGCGCGTCTGCGGATCGGCTTCGGCGCCGATGGTGTTCACGGAACCACGGAAAACGATTCCGGGATATCCATCCACGCCGACCTCCGCGATCTGACCCTTGTGAATCCTCGTGATATCGCGCTCGGAAACCTGGACGACCACCTTGACCCTGTCGATGTTGACAATGTCAAAGAGCGGAGTGCCGGGCTGAACGAGTTCACCCACCTCCACATGTTTGCGGGTGATCTCACCTTCGATAGGGCTGACAATGCCGGAATCCGAAAGGTTCCGTTCGGCCACGGCGAGCGCGGCGCGGGCGACTTCCAATTGCCCGGCGTCAATCCGCGCCTTCAACTCGGCGCGGTCGATGGAATGTTGCGAGGTCACCTGATCCTCGAAAAGGCTGGCCTCTCGCCGGACCTCCCTTTGCGAGTTTTCCAGATTGGCCTTGGCTATCTCGACATCGGCCAGGGCCAGCTCTCGGGCGATGCGGTTGCGCTCGTCGTCGAGCCGGGCCAGCAGATCTCCCTTCGCAACGGGATCGCCTACGTCGGCGTGTATCTCGGCCACCCTTCCTCCCACCTCAGCGCTCAGTGTCACTCGCTTGTCCCCGGCGACCGAGCCGATGGCCTGAATCCATTCAACCACTTCCTGCTCTTTTGCCTCTGCTATTTCCACCGGGAGAGCGCCGGCGCCCCTGTCCAGGGCGCCCTGCTCGACAGCACGCCCCCCAGGCCCGGAGACGTCCGAGCAGCCGGCGACAATCAGGATCATAAAAAACAGATGGATCACGGCCCTGAGCATTCCTGCATTACCTTTCGTCCATTTTGCGCAAGTGGTGTCAACGGTTGCCCACAACCTTTTTACTAACCATATGTATGATACAGCATTACTGGCGCGATTATGGCTAATCCTTGCCTTTATTTAGAGATTGCACGGCTTTGGTCGCAGCTCGCATAATAAAGCTCAGCACGTGAGGATCAGCCGTAATTATAGCCTTCGAAATACTCGATTGCAAGAAAATTCCTATGTCAGAGGGGCAGTCCAAACCTTGCTCCAGAGTTGAGTATTCTTTAGTGCAATGGGGAGCAGAATTAGAAAGGAGAAAAGCCGCCAGATGGTGAGTTTCAGCAAATTTGGCACAGGCCCCCAAGAGGATGAGTGTGGCTTCTGATGATAGTTTGACTACAGGCGGGATTATTCTCCGCCCCACTGTTCATTGCACAAAATGCCTAATGCTGAGGCTTCTTAACCACTGCCTTGTCGTCGCAGACGCCTCATATTTCCATCAGCCCTAATCTCTTTTCGCCCATTTGTCACGCTGATTCGCCCGTTTCTGCCGAAGCCGGCATTTTTTCTTTCAGCCCGAAAAGCCCTCTCACGTCTTCTACAATAAGGTAGAGACTGGGTATCAGAAGCAGTACGATCAATGTTGCGAACAGCAGACCGTACCCAAGCGAAATCGCCATCGGTATAAGGAATCGGGCCTGCATTGACGTCTCAAAAATCATCGGGGCGAGACCGAAAAAGGTCGTTAATGTCGTGAGCATGATCGGCCTGAACCGTCGAACGCCCGCGCTGGAGATGGCTTCGAAGTGATCGAGGCCTTCAGCCCGTCTCAGGTTCGCGAAGTTGATCAGTATGAGCGAATCATTCACCACGACTCCGGCGAGCGCGACGATCCCCATCATGCTGATCACGCTCAGGTTGAAACCCATGATGACATGTCCCAGCACTGCACCCACAATCCCGAAGGGGATCGCGACCATGATGATGATGGGCTGAATATAGCTTCTGAAGACAATCCCGAGAATCCCGAAAATCGCTATAACGGCAAATATGAGGCCGCTCTGGAGGCTTGCGATTGAGTCCGCCTGCTCGCGGTCCTCTCCTCCCATCTGATGAGAAAGGCCGCGGTAGCGATGTTCGAGATCGGCCAGTATCGTAGCCTCAAGCGAATCAAGGATGCGCTTTTTCTCCGAGATCGGCACGACGTCTTCCGCAGTGACATGAATGAGCCGGCGGCCGTCGCCGCGGTTGATCTCCGTATAGGAGCGTCCCTGAATCACCGAGGCTGCCTCGCTCAGGGGCAATTCGCCGCCGCTGGCGGTCCGTATGATGAGTCCCTCGAGACTGGATTCGGACACCCGATCTTCCTCGGGCAGCCGAACCATCACCTTTACCTCGTTTCGTTCCCGCTGCATTCGCAGAGCCTCGGCGCCGTAATAGGAGGAACGAACTTGGCTGCCGATTTCGGCGGGAGTAATCCCAAGGCTGTAGGCCCCGGGACCGACCCGGAAGTCATATTGCGGCTTGCCGCGTGCAAAACCGTCATCGATGTCCCGCACGGCGGGAAAGTCGCGCAGGGCGTCGGCAAGCTCGGCCGCCGCGGCCTCAAGGGTATCAATGTTTCTATGGCTCAGCTCTAGGTCGATGGCCGATTCGCCTGCGCCGGGGCCGAGGTCGTCGGAGCGGAAAATGAGCGACTCCACGCCGGGAATCTCCCCGGTTTCTTCGCGCCACCAATTGGCAAACTCCTTTGCGCTGAAATCGCGATCATCGGAGCTGACTAGAAAAACCCTGACATAGGCGAGGTGTCCTCCGCCGACGCTGGCGGTCTCCGCAACCGGGCCGGCGGATGTCTGTTTCGATCCGATAAGCGAGAAAATGCCCTCGCAGACGCTGTCCCCTCCATTGCGTTCAATGATGTCCCGTGCCGTCTGTACAATGTGTTGCTGAATCTTGAACGTTTCCTCGACCGGGGCGCCGAAGGGAAGCTGGATGCTGGCGACCGCGCCGTCCCCCTCAGCTGAAGGGGCGAATACGACTGCGATGCGCCCGCTCGCAACATAGCCGACCACTACCGCCAGCACGGCGATGCCGGTGGCGACCGTCAGGTATCGATTCCGCAGGGCTTTCGTAAGCAATGGACGATACATATGTTCGATCGCCCACTCAAGTCCCCGTGCAATCTGCGCCTGCCAGCGACCAAGCAGGCCGAAAAATCCCTTCTCCGATCCCTTCTCGCTATGCGCAAGGTGGGCGGGCAGGATGAAAAGCGCCTCGAACAGAGATATCGCGAACGTAAGGCACACGACAATGGGGATTATTCGCATGATCTTCCCCATGATCCCCGTAATGAATAGGAGCGGCACGAAGGCAACGATATTTGTGACAATCGAGAAAGTGATGGGAATCGCAACCTGCCTCGCTCCCTCTATTGCCGCGTCGAGAAATGGCATTCCCTGCGTTCGCTTTGTATAGATATTCTCTCCGACGACAATGGCATCGTCGACCACGATTCCCAGCGCCATAATGAACGCAAAAAGGGATATCATATTGATCGATACATCAAATGCCGGTAGCAGGAACAGCGTTCCCAGGAACGAAGCGGGAATCCCCATCATGACCCAGAAAGCAAGCCGGACATTGATGAACATGCCCAGGCAGATCATAACAAGCGTCAGCCCTATGAGGCCGTTTCGCAGCAACAGATCAAGTCGGTCCTGGTAGACCTCGGCCATGTCGTCGAATGTATCGGCGGATACTCCTTCGGGCAGCCGCTCCTTCAATTCGACGATGTAGTCCTTGACGGTGGTCGCTATCCCGGTCGGCGTCTGGTCTTCCTCGCGGTAGACCTTCAGCATGACGGCGGGTTTCCTGTTGAAGTATGCGGCCTCATCCGTGTCTTCGTATCCGTCGATGATTGTTGCGATGTCGCCGAGCCGGACCTCGGTTCCATCGGGCCTGCTCACTATTGGGATGTCGGCGAATTCCCGGCCATAATCGCGGCGCTCCTTGACCCGTAGCAGGATCTCCCCGCCTTCCGCCTTCACGCCACCGGCAGAATATTCTATTGACACATTCCGGACGGTTCTCGCTACGCTTTCCAGGGTGAGGCTATACTCGCGGAGTTTCTCCTGGGGGATCTCGATGCTTATCTCCAGAGGGCGCACGCCCTCAATGCTAACCGAGGTGATATCCGGCCTGTTCAGGAGGTCATCACGGACTTCTTCGGCCAGACGTTCAAGAACATGTTCTTCCTGATCGCCGTAAATGACGATAGTGATGACCTCCACGTTTCCCTCGATCAGATTTACAATGGGTCGCTCCGAGTCTTCGGGAAATGTGGTGATTCGATCGACCGAATTTTTCACATCCTGCAGGGCCTTGTTTGCGTCGGTGCCCCTCGTGAGTTCCACCTGCACCGTGCCCATGCCTTCAGTTGCCGTGCACGTGACGCGCTTAACGCCGTCGATACCTCGCGCCGCCTCTTCCAGGGCGAGGATTATGCCTTTCTCAACCTCTTCCGGACTGGTTCCCGGATAGGGGACGGTGACCGTGATGATATCCAGATCAAAGGACGGGAAAACCTCCTGCCGAATATTGAAAGAGGTCATAATCCCTCCGATGAGGAGGAATGCAAGGAGGATGTTGGCTGCCACCGGATTTTGGGCCATCCATGCGATAGGGCCGCGTTTCAGTTTCTCGTTCATCGGGATTAGTCCTTTTATCTTCTACCCTGGCGCCGGTATTGGCCGGATTCAATTATCCGGACTGAGCAGTTTCACTTCCGGCGTCGTTTATGCGTAATAACATTCCGGGGATCGGTGTCGGGATGCTGCTCGTCACAATACACTCGCCCGGCTTTATCGCATCCGCAACCAGCACGTCTTCCTTTCGCCGCCATACAATTTTTACCTCGCGGACGGAAAGACAGTCCTTCTCGTCCATGACCCACACCCGGTTGCCCTCGCGGATCGCGGCGCGTGGAATTACATACACGTTGTCGAGCTCTCCCCCGTCAATTTCGATGCAAACGTACGCCCCGATCAGAAGCGGAAGAGCCGGCTCGTTTTCGCCTGAATTGAGATCCAGAGGGTCGTTTACCGCGACAAGCAGCCGGGCCATGCGGCCGGCGGGATCCAAATCCCCAAGGAGACGGACGACCCGGCCCTCTCTTTCGATCTCCGAGTCCGGCCCTGCCCGGTGTACGACCCTGGCCCTTGCCCCGCCGCGGCCTTTTTTATCGGGCACGTCGATCCAGGGTAGCCGGCTCACCGGAACGCTCACCTGCACCCAGTATTGGTCGGTACCCGCAAGCATCGCAAGAGGAGTCTGTTGTGTGA
>CBFDAY010000112.1:0-8247 GCA_965602895.1 uncultured bacterium | reverse complement strand
CCACGCAGTCGGTTCCCAGACAGTTATCGCCTTCAAGAATGTCGCAATTTTTTCCGATGACATCCTCGGCCGCAAAGCCGGTAATTCGTTCCGCCCCTTTGTTCCAGAACGTGATGGTTCCATCAAGGTCAACCGTAAACAGCCCATCAGCCATCGTGTCGCATATAGTCTCCAGTAGTGGAGGCTGGAGCAAACCCAATGGCTTCTTATCCTTGTTGTTTTCAGAACTCATATGCAGTCACAACCCATCAATAGGGCTTCACATCCAATGCATTGATAAGCGCAGCGTAACTTACAAGTGTATGGTACCATAAAAACGGTTCCAATCCGAATTTGCATTCAGCCGTGGGATTTGTTTTTCTTTGATCACCGCATTCCCGGCAGATGATGAATGGCGGCTTTAGCGGGTTCTTTCGCTCAGCCCCTCCCGGCCAAAGACCCGTGTTCCCGATCCTCCATGTTCGTCGCCCTGCTTTGCCCGGCCGCCTCCGGCGGCTTTCTTCCAAATGTCACGGCGTCCGTCGGACACGCTTCGATACAGGCCCCACACGCCCAACAGTCGGGCAAAAAACTCCGCCTTTGATAATTCATCCGCCCGTTCATAGCCTCCGTCGGACACGCTTTGACACATTTATCGCACTGAATGCACGAAGCCTCTGAGACATGCACCCGATAAAGCGACAAATTCTCAAGAATCCATGCGTAAAGCCCGAACGGACAAATGAACTGGCAGAACGGCCTGTATACTAAAAATGAAAGGACGAGCAACACCGGCAGTAATGTGAAAGCCAGCGGCGCAAGTGTCCAGTTGAAGAGCTTGAAGAAATTGATATGGTGGTAGATCACGAAGTTCTTGATCCCGAAACCAAAACCGAAGAGGAGGCATATAAAGACGAGAAACAGCGTCACGCGGATACCGTTGGCCAGCCAAAAGGGTACTTGCCGGCGCTTGATCCGTTTAAAGGGAGAGAGCCTGTGGATAATATCTTGGAGCGCTCCGAGCTGGCACCCCCAGCCGCAGATGAGCTTGTTCCCCGCCAAAACCATGAGCGAAAAGAGCAACAGGAGGATTATTTTCCCGAAGAGGTTCGCTTCCATCCCGTTCACTGCCTTGAACGCTTTTACCAAACCCTCCATCGGGTTGGGCGTGGGGCCCAGCACAAGACCGAACACGACAACCGTTCCAAAGAGCAGAACCAGGCGCACGCGCGCAATTTTTTTCCATACGACCAGGATTCCCAGGCAGGCGGGAAGGTACACGGCCCAAAGGAAAAACCTGAAAAGATCGCGTTCGGGAGCGGATTCTTTGACAGCGTGCTCAATGGCCTCGCGCACCTTTTCGGGTTCGACGGGCAGCGCGTTGATGGGGGCTCTGACATGCCAATCCCAGGCCCTGCGGTCATCATGACTCAATTGGTGAATGATTTCCTTTACGGGCACGCCGTTTTTTTGGGCAATCTCTTTGATGCTCATCTCACCGGAGAAAACCACTTCTTGCTTACCCTGGGAAATATCTTTCCAATAGACGCCCGCAGCAAGCAGCGAGACCAGCAGGACAAAACATATGCCTGCGATAAGGTCTATTTTATCCAGTTTTAGCACAACTGATTCTCCTTATTATCGACATCCGGTTCCTTTAAAATAGAGTTTTGCACGGCTTTATTCGCGAGGTCCAAACATATTCAAGAAGATTCATATTCCGCAGGCCCTTCTTTATCGCTCGCCTTCCGTCCCCGATTTCAAGGCAGGCGGCAGCCTGGAGGCGGCAACCGTCGCCCTTACGAGTCGGCGGTGTCGGCACGCTGGTTGTTATGCTTTCGGACGCAGCCAAGCAAGCCCAGGGCGAACTCATCGACAATGCGATAATAGACATGGTTGCCCTCGCGGCGCGGTTTTATCACGCCGTGGGCGCGGAGCAGGCCCAACTGGTGGCTGGTGAGCGCCTGGCTTTTCCCCGTCGCCTCGACGATTCTGGACACCGGCTGTTCGCCATCCTTGAGAAAATCGATAATCCGGAGGCGCATGGGATGAGCGATAGCCCTGAGTGTGGGCGCCACATCTTCGAGCATTTCCATGTCGATGAGTTTTTTATTTTGTTTTTTTGCTTTCATCGACATGAGCATATCACGACATCGCGATATTGTCAAGTCATGCTCTGAGGGTTTCCAGAAAACGGCGATTTATGAAGGGTATCGTCTCTTATATGAAATACGCGAATTTTGAAAAATCTGCGCATATTTTAACTACTCACCCCAACATATGGCGTTGGACTTGAAAAAAGCCGAATATATAGTTATAATACGCCAAGGTCCGCTCGCCTTCTAAGGGAAATAAACAGCGGTTGGAAATGCACGAAAGAATCTCCAGATCCCGGCTGCCCATGAGGATGTTCCGTCTTTTTCTATGCGTCGCCATCTTTACTCTGTTCCCATCCAACGCCCACCCGCATGTCAAGAAGACGATCGCGCCGGGACTGCGGGCCGAGATTGAGGGCGGAAAGAAGATATATTTGACGGCCTGCGCTGTCGACGAGCATGACACGACCGACTGGCCATCGCGAGTGCTCGCGCACCCCGAAAAACAAACCAAGTTTCTTTCAGGAAAATGCCTTAAGGCTCCCCTCGCTGAGCTTGCCGAAAAGTATCAACTCGAGGTCATGAAAACCCTTTTCAAGGAAGACTCCTACAACGAGCGCGGCTGGACCCACAAGGTCACATATATTTCCCTCAGCCGTCGCGGCGGCGAAACGCTATGGAACATAAGCGAATGGTTCACGGGTGACGCGCAAAACTATAAGAAAATCCTGAAGTATAACGGGATGTCTCGAAGGGCAAAGCTCTATAAGGGGACAAAGATCAATATCCCGCTGGAGTTGCTCAGGCCGGCTTTCAAGGAGCCCATCTTGTTCGAGATCGCGGCCCGCCGGGCGGCAGAGGGTCCGTCGGACGAATCAAAACGGCTCAACGGAGATCTGACTCTGAAAACAGATTCGCAGGGACCGTACGCGTCGTACCGTATAAAGAAAGGCGACACTATTTATTCCAAAGTTGTCATGAAATATACGGAAAGGGTGACCTCGCGGGATGTGATGGATGCCGTGAAGATAATCTGTCGCCGCAGCAACATAAAGAACCCGAAGAAACTGATGCCCGGTGACGAGGTGAAGATACCGCTCGATATGCTTTCGCTCATGTATCTTCCCCCCGACGATCCCCGCAGGCGGGAATACGAACGGGTCCGGCGCGAAGTCATGCAATACTCCAATCCCATACAGACCGCCGAGCTGAGGGGCATAACGATAATCCTCGACCCCGGCCACGGCGGCAGAGATCCGGGCGCGATCGGGAGGAACAGGATTTACGAGGACGAGGTTGTGTATGACATTTCTTGCCGCATAAAGCGGCTGCTCGAAGGGACCACCATGGCAAAAGTCATTCCGACCCTCGTTGACAGGAGCCAGCAGTACGAACCCATGGACGCGTCATTCTTCTCCAGGGACGAAGACGAGTACCTGCTTACAAATCCCATTTACAAGAACCACAGCGCCAAAGTGTCGGCCAATCTCAGGTGGTACCTTGCGAACTCAACTTTCAGAAAGGTGACCGCAAACGGGAATGACCCCGACGAAGTGGTCTTTGTCAGTCTCCACGCCGATTCGCTCCATCCCAAGGCCAGGGGCACGATGATCTACATCCCCGGCACATACTACTGCCGGGGAAACAGAGGCAAGAGAGGAGGGGTATACGACGCCCGCGCCGAGGTGAGAGAGAAACAGTTCGTTCAGATTCCCTACAAGGACCGGGTGAGATCGGAGGGTCTCTCCGGCGAGCTGGCACAGTGCATAATCGATTCGCTGGACCGGCATGGCATCAAGGTGCACGACGAAAAACCCATCCGCAACCACGTGGTAAGGGGCAGGCGCTCATACGTGCCGGCCGTCATCAGGCACAACATAGTTCCCACCAAAATCCTCGTAGAAGTCGTCAACCTTAAGAACCACGAGGACTGCCGTCTTGTCGCAGACCACGAGTTCAGGGAAAGATTTGCGGTCGCATTCGTTCATGCGCTCAAGGAATACTACGGCGCGAAATAATGAGCGCCCATCTTCTCCGAGAGGTCCCGCTGCAACTCACTGTCCTCAAGCGCCCGCTCGACCGAGGCGAGAATTTCTGTAATAACGGCCTCCGTCGCCGAGGCTATCGCCGCGACTGCGGCCTCGACGCTTTCCTCCGAAGCGGGTGCGGTGCGGCCTACGACGTCCGACCAGATGATCGCTCCGTCGGCGTCCGCAAGCTCGACCTTGACTTCCACCCTTCCGAGCCATCCATCCGAAGTGTCCAGTTCTTCGAACAAGATGATCTTGCCCCTGAGAATCAGGTCGGTCTCGCCGGAAAGAGAACTCGCGCGAACATCTTTGAACAGGCCGGAACCACGCGCGCGCTCATAAAGCCTGAAGGCGAACATCTCGGCCGGCAGGGCGGCCCACCTTTCATACGAATAATAGCCCACGCGGCTCGATCCGGAGCGCCAGACGATCTTTTTTCGCAGGAAAACGGGCTCGGACTCGAAGGGCGCAACGGAAACGGCATAAGGAAACTTACCGCCTTCGCCCGAATGCCCGCGCTCGCTCGGCAACCCCAGCACGTAGTAGTTCGTGGGAGGTATGGTGGCGCACGAGGCGACAAGCAAAAGAGCTGCGAACACGAGCGCCGCCCCGGAAAGGCGGCCTGCGGAGTCAGCGCGCAATGGATTTGTCCTCCTTTTCCTCCAAAGCCTTCTTCTCGGGCTGGCGGGTCCGCCAGATGAGACGCCAGGGCTCATCGGCTATCGTCTCGCTGAAGTCCCGCGCATTGGCCGTCGTCGCATGCAGATTGTCTATGGTTATCGCCACGTCGCCTGCGTTTTCGGAAACCAGCCTGTCGATCTTCTCTGTGGCCGTGCGTACCTGGACGACCGTGGAGCGTATCTCTTTGATCAGAAGATTGATGTCTTCGCGGTTCTCGCCCGCGAGTTCGTCAAGGGTAAAGGCCAGCGATTCGAGCCTTTCGGAAGCCGACCGAAAATTTTGGAGGGTCGCGCGCACGTCTTCCCTGTTTTCCTGCACGAGCGCCCTGAGCTGCGCCAGCGTCTCTGTTATGTTGCCGCGGTTTTCCTCATTGAACACCATATCGACGTCGGTGAGAAGCTGTACTATTTTATCGGTGATGAGTTCGACCCGATCCCTCAGTTTGGCGAAGTCCTCGGTCAGTATACTCTCATTCAGAATCACCATGGCCGCGTCGACCTTGCCGAGCGCCGACTGAGCGCTGGCGAACATCTCGTTGATGCCGGCAATCTCCATGCCGTTGATCTCGCCGCCCGGCGGCAGCAGGGGCGAGCCCGGCGAGCCGGTGGAGATTTCGAGATAATAATCTCCCAGAAAACCGATCGTGTTGATGAAGACCTCTGAATCCGTTTTGACGGGAAGCCCCTTCTCGACAATCATCGCGAGCCTGATGAGGGTGTCGTCGGAGGGAGAAATGCCGACTTCGGTGACTTTGCCGACCTGCATCCCGCCGAACCTGACGACCGTCCCGGGTTCGACGCCGCCGGCAAACTTGAGTTGCGTCGTATACGTATCTATGGGCTCACCCAATTTCAGGCCCATTATTGAAATGATAAATCCCGCCAGAATCAAGAGACTGACGACTATTACCAATCCGACCTTTATTTCGTCGGCCCTGTATGCCATCGTTCGCTTCTCCTTCAGCCGGCCATGCCTCCCAGGTAGTCTCTGCTGCGCTCGGTCTCGCCGTGGGGCACACCCTCCAGAAACTGCCTGACCTCCTCCTTGGCGCTCGTGCGAACCTCGTCGGGCGCGCCGGAGAAAAGGATTTTGCCGGCGTCTAACATCGTGATCCGGTCAGCGATGGCGAACGTGCTCTTCAGCTCGTGGGTGACCACGACCATCGTCATCCGGAACGCGCTCTTCAGTTTCAGAATCAGGGAGTCTATATCGGCCGACACGCGCGGATCGAGACCTGCCGAAGGCTCATCGAAAAACAGGACCTCAGGGTCCATCGCCATCGCGCGGGCCAGCCCGGCGCGCTTTTTCATTCCACCGCTCAACTGCGCGGGCAGGAGATTCTCTGATCCGGTCAAGCCCACCATCTCCAGCTTCATCTTGACCATGATGTCGATGACCGATTCCTCAAGCTCCGTGTGTTCCCTCAAAGCAAGGGCGATATTGTCCGCCACCGTCATCGAATTAAAGAGGGCGGAACTCTGGAACAGCACGCCGAATTTCATTCGGATAGTGTTGAAATCGCCCACCGACAGCCTGGTGATGTCGACGCCGTCGATGAGTATCTCGCCCTCGGTGGGCCTGTGTAATCCGATAAGGCACCTGAGGAAAGTGCTCTTGCCGCATCCGCTGCCGCCCAGGATCACCATTGTCTCGCCGGGCATAACGTCGAGTGAGATGTCGTCGAGCACCAGATACTCGCCGTAGTGGGCCACCAAGTTTCTTACCGAAATCTTGGGGACGCCGTCTGCGCCCTGCTCTTTCCCCGTGTGCTCAACCCCGGTTTTGGCAAACTGCTCCATTGTCTCCCCTCAAAACAGAAAATAGAAATTCACCGCAAAAACAAAGTTTGCGAAAATAATCAGTAAAATCGATGCAACGACCGACGAATTGGTCTCGTTCCCCACGCCTTCGGCGACGCCGGTGACGGAGAATCCGTAGTAGCACCCGACCAGCGCAATGATGGCGCCGAAGACCGCGCTCTTGATGAGGCCGGCCGTTATGTCCTTCATAACCAGATAGTCAACCATGTAGACGAAGTAGAGATTGGCGTTCATGCCCAGGCTCAAAGTGGAGACCAGGAAGCCCCCTATGATTCCGACGAGGTCGGCGATTATCGTCAGGCAGGGCTGCATGAGGATCATAGCAATGAACTTGGGGACCACAAGGAACTTGATCGGGCTGAGCGCCATCGTCTCGAGCGCGTCGATTTCTTCCGAGACGACCATGGTTCCTATCTCGGCGGTAAAAGACGAACCGCTCCTGCCCGCCATTATTATCGCCGCGATCAGCGGTCCCAGTTCCCTCGTCATGCTCACGCCCACAAGGGGGGGAACATACCTTATGGCGCCGAAATCCTTGAGCTGGTATGCAGACTGGAAAGCGAGGATCCCGCCGATCAGGGCGGTGATAAAGCAGACAATCGGGATGGAGGAGTAGCCGACGCTGACCATATGGCGGAGCACACTCTTCCACTTCAGCCCCCTGCCGGTAAAAGGAGCCACAAGGCTCCAATCGACCGCCTGCGCCGTCAGGCGTCCGAACCGCCTTGCCTCATGCGCCGCCGCCAGGGTTTTTCGGCCGACGTAGCCGAGGATAGAAGTTATCATCGCGCTCAATTCCCGAGGGCTTCGGCCTCCGTTTCACATATCTCGAAAACGCGGTCGAGGCGCGCAAGCCGCAGCACTTCGGCCACGCGCTCGCTCATGCCTGCAAGCCTGAACTTGCCGCCGTATTTCTTGCTAAGCTGGAATCCTTCCACAAGCGTGGCCACGCCCGAGCTGTCTATATAGGTCACGTCTCCGAGATTTACCGCAATGGGAGACAGCTCATCCTCTATGGATTCGACAATGGCCTCCCTGAGTTTCGGTGAGGTATAGAGATCGACGTCCCCCGAAGCCGATATTACCACCCCGCGTCCCGCGCGCCTTGTCGTCACTTCCATTTTAAGTCTCCTCGGGGCGAAAGTATTTTGTCATATGTATCTCCGTGCCGACCTCGTGGGAGCAATCGTATTCCACCTCGTCCATGACGCTCCTTATCATATGGACTCCGAGCCCCCCCGGCTTGACCTCCTCCAGATCAGGGGGATGAATCGACGCCGCATCGAACTTTTCGCCGAAATCCCTGATGCTGACGGTCAACCTGTCTTTTCCCAACCTGCATTTCAAGATAATCTCGCCGCCGGGGCGGTCCTTATAGCTGTGCCGGATGATATTGGAGCAGGCCTCGTCAACGGCGAGGCATATCCTGTCGCTGTCCTTCGTGGAAAATCCGGCGAGGCCGGCGACCTCACTCACTAGGCATCGCACGACGCGGAGGAGCTTAGGAAGCGATGGAATCGACAGGCTTATTTCTTCCATTGTCCATCCCCTGCGGCCTCGGCCGGGAAATGCCATTGCTATGCGTTCGTCCCCCTGAGCGCACTTATCGCCTTGCCGTAGTCGTCGGTGGAAAATACGGCC
>CBFDAY010000111.1:0-8257 GCA_965602895.1 uncultured bacterium | reverse complement strand
GAGTCCTGATGCGCCGGGAACCCGTCCGTTCGCCTGATCCGCGACGGCGCGGTCCCCTGATTTTGCCCTGAAGGCGGCAATTATGGTATTATGTTTTGCACACCCCGGGCAGTCGGATGCACCTTGCCCTGTCGCAACCGAAAATATGGCGCAAACAAATTTCTCGGGAGAACTTGTCGGCCGGACGCCCTGAGCGTCCGAGTTAGGGAGAAAAACCATGAGGACCAAAGAACAATACGTTGAAGGCTTGCGCAAGATGCGCCGCAACATCTATGTGGACGGCAACCTGATCGACCGCGACGATGAGTTGCAGATGGATTGTCTCAATACGATCGGGCTCACATTCGATTGTGCGAATGATCCGGAGCATGCGGAACTGTGCACTGCGACCTCGCATCTGACAGGCAAGAAGATCAGCCGTTTCTGCCATGTTCACCAGGACAAGGACGATCTGCACAAGAAGCAGGACATGACGCGCATGCTATGCCGGAAGGTCGGCGGCTGCATCCAGCGCTGCATGGGCATCGACGCGACCAATGCGCTGTATGCCGTTTCCTATGAGGCGGATAAGGAGAACAACGGCGGAACCAACTACCACGAGAACCTCAAGAAATGGCTCGAACGCTTCCAGAATGAGGACCTGGTCGGATGCTGTGCGCAGACCGATGTCAAGGGCCATCGCATGAGGCGGCCGAGCGAGCAGGAAGACCCCGACCTTTACTTGCGCGTTGTGGAGCGCAAGAGCGACGGCGTCGTGGTGCGCGGCTGCAAGGTCCACAACTCCGAGGCGTCCGTAGCCGACGAGATACTCGTTGTGCCCACCCGGGCGCTCAAGCCCGAGGAAAAGGATTGGGCCATCGCGTTTGCGATCCCGGCCGACTGGGAGGGGATCAAACAGGTGGTGAGCATCCATAACCTGCGTCCGCGCAAGCATTTCCCGAGGGGCTTCACGCCCGGCGCGACGGATTCCTACACGATTTTCGACAACGTGTTCATTCCCGAGGACCGCATCTTCCTGAACGGTGAGACTATCCACGGCGGCGCGTGCGCGCTTCTTTTCGCGCTGTTCCATCGCCACAGCTATTCCGGCTGCAAGCCCGCCATCGGCGACCTGCTGCTTGGCACCGCGGCGCTGATCGCTGAGTACAACGGCATCCAGAAGGCCTCGCACGTGCGCACCAAGCTGTCCGAGTTTATCATGGTGACGGAACTGGGCTATGCGGCGGGATTCACCGCGTCCGAACTGGGCGGACCCAATTTCTTCGTACCGACAATGGGGGATATGCCATATGGTCCCGGCAACTACATTCCGAATTCGATCTATGCCAACGTCGGTCGCTGCCTGACTGGTGAGGCGGTCTTCCACGAGAGCGAGATGCTTTGCGATCTTGCGGGCGGCATCCCCGCGACGTTCCCCTATGAGGGCGATTTCGTCAACCCCGAAACGAAGGACCTGCTCAACAAATACATAATGCGTAATCCCGATATCTCTCCGCAGAACGCGGCCCAGCTGTGGCGCTACGTCGGCGACATGCTGTGTTCGGCCGCCTCGGGCGTTAATGCCTTCGGAAGCTATCACGGAGGCGGATCCCCGATAATGGAGCAGATCGCAATCACCTCGCAGTATGATATTAAGTCGTGCAAGGAGATGGTCAAGCGTCTCGCCGGAATAGATGACTAGGAATCACGCTGTAGCGGCGTTCCCAAAGCCGGGCGTGTTTTATGAGAGAAATAGGAAAGACGTATGAACTATAAACAGATTCTGTTTGAAGCCTCGGACAAGGTGGCGACGATCACTCTGAACCGCCCCGAGCGTCTCAACGCCTGGACTCCAAGAATGGCCGGCGAGATAGTAGACGCCCTCGTGAAGGTCGACGAGGACGATGATATAAGCGTGTCGATAATCACCGGCGCCGGGCGCGGCTTTTGCGCCGGCATGGACCTTTCCGCCGGTGGGGGCACATTCGCCTCTTCTTCGCAAGATGAGGACAACGGGGATAGGGACGAAGTCGGCGCCGCGGCGGGCTCAATCGTCAAGTCCCTGCTGGAGTTAAAAAAACCGGTGATCGTGGCAATCAACGGGCCGGCGGTCGGTGTGGGCGTCACGATGATACTGCCCATGGACATCCGCATCGCCGCCGAGAGCGCGCGTCTCGGCCTGGTATTCGTTCGCAGGGGCGTGCTGCCCGAGCTGGCGAGCCCGTGGTTTTTGCCGCGGATTGTGGGCGTCAGCAAGGCGGCCGAGCTTTTGTATACCGGCCGGATCATCAGCGCGCAGGAAGCGATGGAGTGCGGACTCGTGAGCCGCGTTGTGCCGGACGACCAGCTCATGGACGTCGCCCGCGAACTGGCCTCCGAGATCGCGTCCCATGCCGCGCCGGTCTCGCTCGCGCTCACCTGACGGATGCTGTGGCAGTTTCTCGCCATGGACGATATCGAGAAGGTCGAGGAGATCAACCACTCATACTTCGCGTGGACGGGTATCCAGCCCGACTGCAAAGAAGGCATCGCGTCATTCCTCGAGAAGAGGTCGCCGCAGTGGGCGATGAAGGTGAGCAAGGACATGCCGGAATTTTTCCCGCTGACATGAGGGCAGGCGGAGGCCGAGAACCCCAATGGTTGGAAAAACCGGCTTTTTGGCAACATTACAACGTGTTGGTAGAAACCAATAGTAGAAAAGGAGCTAACCATGAACGAAGCGGTAATTGTAGGATACGCAAGAACAGCCCAATCCAGATCGCGCCCCAAAGATCCGGGCCGAGACTGGTTCGGACAGGTCAGGGCCGATACCATGACGGGCGAATTGGCCAACGAAGTGATCTCGCGCGCGGGCATCGATCCCAAGGAGATCGATAACTGTATCACCGGCTCCGCGATGGGAGTCAACGAGCAGTGGACATACGGCGGTCGGATTCCCGTTTTCCTGGCCAACCTGCCGGAAACCATCGCGGCCCGGTTTGTGGATCAGCAGTGCGGCTCAGCCATGGCCGCAGTCCATATAGCCGCCATGGAAATCATGGCAGGCTATTCCGATATCGTGTTGTGCCTCGGCATGGAACACATGACACGCGTGCCCATGAGTGGAGGGGGCGACTCTATCGTTCCGAATTTCGATCTCATGTCCGAAGATAAGTACAAGCACTGGGACATGATGACAACGATGAACATGGGTCTCACGGCCGAGAAGCTTGCCGATCAATCCGGTATCGGCAAAGAAGAAATGGACGAGTGGGCAAAACGCAGCCACGACCTGGCCGTGAAGGCGCGGGAGGAGGGCTTTTTCAAAGGCGAGATCATGCCCTATGAGGCGCCCCAGGCCGACGGCAGCACGATGGTCGTCGACACGGACCAGGCCGTGCGCGAGGGGACCACGATAGAAGGCCTCGCCGGTCTGAAACCCGCGTTCAAGCCCGACGGCATCATCACCGCCGGCAACTCGTCGCCTCTCAACGCAGCCGCGACCGGCGTGATCGTCATGTCGAAAGAGACGGCGAAAAAGAAGGGCATCAAGCCGTTGGCCACCATCCGCTCGATGGGATGGGCCGGTGTCGATCCCACGATCATGGGCGCAGGCCCTGTACCCGCGAGCAAAAAGGCGCTCGATAAGGCCGGGCTCAAGGTGTCGGACATCGACTACTGGGAGATCAATGAGGCCTTCTGCGTCGTCGCGCTCAACTGCATAAAGGAACTCGGCATCGATCCGGATATCGTCAACGTGATGGGCGGCGGCACCGCCATCGGGCATCCACTCGGCTCCACCGGCATCCGCCTCGTCGGCACGCTGGCCCGAATCCTCGAAGTCAAGGACGCGCGCTACGGCTGCGCGAACGCCTGCTGCGGCGGCGGACAGGGCGTTGCGACCATCATCGAGAGGGAAGCTTAATAGGTCCTCAAAATGGTGTAAAGCTGGAAAACCGGGAGGGTCGGGGCATGCGCTTCGACCCTCCTTCCTTTTTTTCACTCGGCCCGGAAATGGAAAGGGGAATCGGAGACCATGTTCGACCTGCTGATAAAAAATGCCCAGGTGTTGGACGGGCTGGGCAGTGACGAAAAAATTGCTGACATAGGAATCAGCGGCGACACGATCTCGGAAATCGGCGACATCGGAGACGCCGAGGCCGAGCGTGTCATCGACGCTGAAGGACTCCACGCCGCCCCCGGCTTTATCGACATGCACACCCATTCGGGCTTTCTGTATCCGATAAATCCCAAGGCCGAGAGCAAGGTGCACCAGGGCATAACGACCGAGGTGATAGGCCATTGCGGCACATCCGTCGCCCCGCTCAAGGGCGATGCCCTCAGGGAGGCCGAGTCGCTGACCAAGATGATCGGCCTCGACATAGATTGGGAAACCTTTGACGAGTACAACGAAAAAGTGCTCAAGCAGGGCATAGCCGTCAACATCGTACACCTGCTCGGACACGGAACCCTCCGCGACGCCGTGATTGGCCGCACCGACCGCGTCCCCACGGATGAAGAAATCGGGGCGATGCACGCCGAGATCGACAGCGCCTTCGAGCAGGGCGTGTTCGGCATGTCCACGGGGCTCATATACCCTCCGGGCTGCTACGCAAAGACCGAGGAACTCGTCGAGCTGAGCAAAGCGGTCTCCCGAAACGGCGGATTGTACTCCAGCCATATCCGAGGCGAAGGCGAAACACTGCTCAAGGCGGTTTCCGAAGCCATCGAGATTGGCGAATGCGCGGGCGTGTCCGTCCAGATCAGTCACCTCAAGGTCTCGGGCAAAAAATATTGGAACAGCGGCCCGCAAACACTCGAATTGATAGACAAAGCACTCGAGATGGGGATGGACATCTCGGCCGACCAGTATCCTTACCTGGCGGGCAATACCGGACTGTCCGCCATCCTGCCCGAATGGGTGCACAACGAGGGCAATGAAAAACTCCTCGAACGCCTGGCCGACCCTCAGACCCGCGCCCGCATCAAGGAAGAAATGCAAAAGGGCGAGGGCGAGTTCGGCATCGGGAATATCACCGGCGAATGGGACGGTGTCTTTATCGGCCTGAGCGCCGGCAATCCGCAGTACCAGGGCAAGACCGTCAAACAGGTCGCGGAAGAACTCGGCAAGGATCCCATCGATACGATCATGGCCATCATTGCCGAGTGCAACTGCGTCGCGTTTGTCAACCTCATGACGCAGTCCGAAGACAACGTGCGCCTGTTTATCCGGCACCCGAAAGTCATGGTCGGCTCCGACGCGAGTGCCATGGCCCCATACGGCCTGCTGGGAATGACGATGCCGCATCCGCGAACCTACGGCACTTTCCCGCGCGTGTTGGGGGAGTACGTTCGTGAGCGCGAGATCCTGACATTGCCCGAGGCCGTTCGCAAGATGACCTCGCTGCCCGCCGCAAAGCTCGGCCTGAAAGACCGCGGCGCGCTCGCGCCCGGCAAAAAGGCCGACCTCGTGCTCTTTGACGCCGAAATGATAAGCGACCGAGCCACTTACGAAGACCCCAACCAGTATCCCGCTGGCATCAAGGCGGTTCTCGTCAACGGCAAGATCGTCGTCGAAGACGGCGAGCACACCGGCGCGCTTCCCGGCGAGGCCTTAAGGAAATAACTCGAAGAAAGGACTTGACAAGCCGGATTTCTTGTGGTACGATTAGTACCAACCGGTCAGTTCTAAAAAGGCTAATCCAATATGGGCGCGAAACAAAAAATTCTCCATCAGGCCGCTAAGCTCATTCATACCAAGGGGTTTAATAATACCAGCATCCAGGATATCCTTGATGCCTCCGAGGTGACAAAGAGCAATTTCTATTACCATTTCGACAGCAAGGAACAGCTCGGGTTCGATGTGCTCGCCGAGAGGATGCGCCAATTCAATGCCTTCATTGTCGATCCGTCATTCGTAGACGCGGATATTACATCGATAGAGCGCATAGACGGTTTCCTTAACAGGGTTCTTTTGCTCGCCGCGATGCCTCAGGGCGAACTCGGTTGCCCGTTCGGCAATCTCGCGCAGGAGATGAGCGCGATCCACGAACCGATGCGACAAACGCTGAGCGATTTCTTCGGGGAATGCACGGAGCGGATCGGACAGTGTTTTGACGAGGGAAAAGAGGCCGGTGAATTCCGCGAAGACCTGCCGTCCGGACAGCTTGCCGAATTTGTTTTCGCGCAAATCCAGGGGGCGTTTCTCCTTCGTAAGACCCACAAGAATCTCCGGGTCATGGAGAGCAACATCGAGATGCTCAGGCAGTCGATCAGGGCGTGGGTGCGTGGCGAAAAACCCGACCCCGGACACAAATGAAATCGCGGCCTTCTCACGCGAAGAAATGAGGAGGTTCCCATATTGGGCGTTAGCGTCGCGCCTGGTTTAGGCGCATACCTGGAATGGAAGGAGTAGGGCATGAGTAAAGACATTTACGAAAAGCTGGCCGAGCACCTTGACGCGATGCCGCAGGGCTTTCCCAGGTCCGAGAGCGGTGTCGAATTAAGGTTGCTCAAGAAAATATTCACCGAGGAGGAGGCCGAGGTCGCCTCGCAGATGAAGATGATGCCGGAAAGCCCCGATCAGGTCGCGGAACGGCTCGACAGGAATCCGAAGGAGATGGGCGAACTCCTGGAAACGATGACCTCTAAGGGCCAGATCATGGGGATGGGCCCGAAGGAATCCCGCATGTACAGCGCGTTTCCGTTCATAGCCGGCATTCATGAGTTCCAGCTCCCGCGCATTGACAGGGAATATGTCGAGCTGTTCGAGGAATACTTCGAGGAGACGTTTGCCGAGGGAATCGCAAGATCAGCGCCTTCGCAGATTCGCATTTACCCTGTCGAACAGACGATCGGGGATGAACTCACGGTGCTCCCGTTCGAAAAAGTGTCGAACATGGTTGAGAACGCGCAGGCGTGGGCGATAGCCGACTGCGTCTGCCGCAAGGAAAAAAAGATAGCGGGCGAGGGCTGCGGCGCCACCGTGAACAACTGCGTCGCCTTCTCGAACGACCCGAACGGGTTCGATATCGAGTATCGCGGCGCGCGAAAGGCGACCAAAGAGGAGGTGCTGGAACTGCTCAAGAAGGCCGGCGAAGAGGGCCTCGTGCACACCTCGTGGAACGTCCAGGGCAATCATGTGTTTGTGTGCAATTGCTGCACCTGCTGCTGTCTTGTGCTGCGCGGAGTAAAAAAAGCACCCCAATTCGCGGCCAAATCGAATTACTACGCCCGAATAGATCCGGACACATGCATAGTCTGCGGCCTGTGCGCAGACGATAGATGCCCGATGGCCGCCATCGATGCCAAGGCCGAAGCCTACGAGGTGAACACCGAGCGCTGCATCGGCTGCGGCGTATGCGTCGTTACGTGTCCGAGCGGCGCGCTTTCACTCCAGCGAAAGGACGAGGGCGAGATCGATGTCCCGCCGGAAAACATCATCACATGGACGATGGAAAAGGCCCAGAAAACCGGTCGCATGATGGAAGGCCTGATATAGCCTCCTTCTGGCGGTGTCGGCTGCGCCTTTGCGACTGCGCGTGAATGCATTGACTTTGCTCAAACATCAGGAGGATCAAGCTATGGCGGAATCCGTGTATGTAAAGCTTGCCGAGAGGTTGGACATGAATATCACGGGCGTCCCAAAAAAGGACGGCGGTTTTTCTCAGGCATTCCTGGAGTATCTCGAGATTCTTTTTACGCCCGAGGAGACCGAAGTGGCTTCGCTCTTATCGGTTGCCCCGAATCGCCTGACCGCAGAAGAAGTCGCGGAGAAATCGGGCCGCCCGGTTGAAGAGATCGAGAAAGTTCTGGGCGGGCTCGTTGAAAGTGGGGTGATTGTCGGGGTCGGGGGACAGTATATGCTTCCGGTCGTGCCGCTCCTGCTCAATATTCACCCATTCAGGGACACCGATGATGAAGACAGCATGAAGGCTGCCGATCTTTACCAGGAATACTACATCAAGGATGGTTTCCACAAATTCTACGTTTCCTCAGCCGCCGGTACGCCTCAACGCCGGACTGTCCCCGTCGACCAGTCGATATCGGCGGGGCAACAGGTGCTCTCGCACGAGGAGATCGACACTTTCCTCGACCAAGCCAACATGGGGGCCTATACGCTCTCACCGTGCCCGTGTCGCAACAGGACCGAGAAGATGGGGATTCGCGAGTGCAAGGACAAGTTCCCGGTGGCGTCGTGCCTGTTCCTCGGCATGCCCGCAATGCTGATGGTCGGGCGCGGCACGGGGAGACAGGTGTCCCGCGAGGAAGCCAAGAAATACCTTGAGGAGATGCGCGA
>CBFDAY010000110.1:0-8278 GCA_965602895.1 uncultured bacterium | reverse complement strand
CGCGAGTCGGCCGGTCGCCCGCTCAAGATGCGGGAGATCGCGCGGCGGCTGAACATCGGCGAGGACTTGCGCCGCAAGCTCAGGGCCGCGGTGAGGGAGCTTGTCGAGACAGGCGAAGTCGTGCAGACGCGAGGCAAGCGGTTCGGCGCGCTCGAACATATGAACCTCGTCGCGGGCACCTTCATCGGCCATCCCGAGGGTTATGGCTTCGTGCAACTGCTGCCCAGGCCCGGACAGGTGAATCTGCCGGACATATACGTCAGCGGCAGGGATATCGACGGCGCAATGCACGGCGACAAGGTCATTGTCAGGGTTGCCGGCCGCGCTGCCGAAGCGCGGCTTCCGGCTCCGAAGCGTTCGGGCCGCCCGGCCAAAACCCGGCGAACCAAGGGCGAGATAATCCGAGTGCTCGAGCGAGCGCACCAAACCGTGGTCGGCTACTATGAAAAAGGACGCAATTTCGGATTCGTGGTACCGATCGAGAACAGGATCTCTCAGCACATTTATATCGGCGTTTCCGATTCGCTCGGCGCCGAGCCGGAACAAATCGTCATGGCCGAGATCACCGAATATCCCTCCCATTCGAGGAATCCGGAGGGCAAGATCATCGAGGTGCTCGGAAGACGCGGCGACCGCGGGCTCGACACCGAGCTGCTTATACGCAAGCACGGACTTTCCGCCGAGTTTCCGGCCGGTGTCATCAAGGCCGCCGAGAAGCTGCCCCGCAAGATTCCAAAGAGCGAGCTGCGGCACAGGGTCGACCTGCGCGATGCGCCCATGGCGACCATCGACGGCGCCGACGCAAAGGATTTCGACGACGCCGTCTCGATAGAAATCAACGAGAAAGGGAACTACCTGCTCGGAGTTCACATCGCGGACGTGAGTCATTACGTAAAACCCGGCGGCTCGCTCGATGACGAGGCATATCAGAGGGCAACCAGCATCTACCTCGAAGACCGCGTGCTGCCGATGCTGCCGGAGCGCCTTAGCAACGACATGTGCAGCCTCAGGGAGGGCGAAGAGCGCTTGGCGATGACAGCGAAGATGGAGATCAGCCCGAAAGGGAGAATGCTTCGCTCGGAGATATTCGACAGCGTCATCCGCGTCGACCACCGAATGACATACGATGACGTCTTTGCGATCCTCGAAGGCGATCCGGCGCTCGAAAAAAAATATGCGGATTTCGCCGAAAGCTTGCGCACTATGAACAAGCTCGCGCGCACACTTCGCGCAAAAAGGATGGCGCACGGCAGCCTGGACTTCAACTTTCCGGAGGCCCGCGCCATATTCGACAGCGAGGGCGAGGTCATCGACATCGTTCTCCAAAAACATACGATAGCCCATGAGCTTATAGAGGAATTCATGCTGATGGCGAACCAGACGGTCGCGCGCCACGTGACGGCGTGCGAGGCCATGATGATGTATCGAATCCACGAAGAGCCGGACCCCGACCGCATGGCCTCGTTCCGCGAATTCATTCAGTCGCTCGGCTATCATCTGAGCGAAAGCGATTCGACCAAGCCGCGCGGCCTGCAGAAGGTATCGCGCCAGGCAAAAGGAAAGCCCGAGGAGGCGCTGATTAACTATCTCATGCTGCGCGCGCTGAAGGTGGCGCGGTATTCCTCGGAAAACGCCGGTCACTTCGGGCTCGCATGCGATTGCTATACGCACTTCACATCGCCCATCAGGCGGTATCCCGACCTCGTCGTCCACAGGATACTGCGGGCGCTCGGGCGTGGAGGGCCGAGACTCGTGGAGGAAGAACACTCCGAGCATCTCGAGCGCGTGGCGGAGCACTGCTCGACACGCGAGAGGCAGGCGATGGAGGCCGAGCGCGAATCTCTCGAGACCAAGCAGCTCATCTTCATGAACGACAGGGTCGGCGAGGAGTTCGCGGGCAGAATCACGGGCGTGCATTCGTTTGGGCTATTTGTCGAACTCATCGATTTTCTCGCCGAAGGGCTAGTGCACGTGAGCAGCCTTGAGGATGATTACTACATCTTCATGGAGGACAAACACTGCCTGCTTGGCGAGAACATGGGCAAATGCTACAGGCTCGGCGATGAGATCCGCGTGCAGGTGGTTAGGATCGACCTGGACAGAAGGCGAATGGATTTCGTGATCGCCGACAGCGAGGCCGCAACCGGGAAAAAACGCAGGGGACGCAAACGATGAAAAAACTCAAGATCACCGTCGTCGGAGCCAACGGATACACCGGCGGCGAGATGGTGAGATTGCTCGCGGGACATCCGTCGGTCGAGATTGCCGCCCTGACATCGCGGCAGTTCGCGGGAAAAAACATCGTCGAGGTCTTTCCCGCCCTGCGCGGAATCCTCGACGTGCCGCTCGTCGAACTGGACATTGGCGAAATTGCGGAAAAATGCGACGCCGTTTTCCTTGCCATTCCACATACGCAGGCGATGCCCATCGTTGCCGACCTCGTTAAGGAAGGCGCTCGGGTCGTCGACTATAGTGCGGACTTCCGACTGAAAGACCCGAATACATACGAGAAATGGTATGGGACGGCTCACTCCGAGCCGGCTCTCCTCGAAAAAAGCGTCTATGGGTTGCCCGAGCTGCACGGGGAAGCGATCCGCAAGGCGCAACTTGTCGCGCTGCCGGGTTGCTATCCGACGGCGGCCCTGCTGGCGCTTGCGCCCGCGATCAGGCATAAGTTGATAGATATCAATGATATCGTCATCAATTCGATGTCCGGCGTATCCGGCGCGGGACAAAGGCCGACGCAGAACACGCATTTTTCCGAGATCGCGGATAACTTGCGCGCATACGGGATCACTTCGCACCGGCACACGCCGGAGATCGAGCAGGAGCTTTCACTGCTTGCCGAAGGCGCGGTCAACGTGGTGTTCACGCCTCATCTCGTGCCGGCCAACAGGGGCATATTGAGCACGATCACCGCGCGCGCAGCATCCGAGGCATCGGTCGAAAAACTCGTGGAGATTTACGATGAATTCTACAAAGACGCGCCGTTCGTGCGGATCTGCGAGCCGGGCTCGTATCCCGAACTCAGGTTCGTGCGCGGCAGCAACTTCTGCGATATTGGGCTTGCGTTCGAGCCGAGGACGCGGAAGTTCATCGCGATCTCAACAATTGACAATCTGTGCAAGGGGGCGGCGGGGCAGGCCGTCCAATGCATGAATATTATGTTCGGGCTGCCGGAGCGGACCGGCCTTGCCTTCGGCGGCCTGACTCCTTAGGAGGAAAGTTGTGGCGGATATAACGGAAGCGCCGGGCGGCGTTGCGGCGCCCGCGGGATTTCTGGCGGGCGGACTCCACTGCGGAATCAAGAAAAATGGGAAGCTCGATCTCGCGATCGTCTACTCGGAACATACAGCCACCTTAGCAGGCATGTTTACGAAGAATTTCGTCAATGCCGCGCCCGTCCTGTATTCAAAAAAAGTCGTGGACACCGGCTCTGCAAGGGCCATCGTGGTCAACAGCGGCAACGCCAACGCCGTCACCGGCGAGCAAGGCAGGCTCGATGCAAGAACAATGGCCGAGACGACCGCGGACAGCCTCGGCGTTGCGCCCCACGAGGTTGCGGTCGCATCCACGGGCACAATCGGCGTAAACCTGCCGATCGACTCCATCGTCGAAGGCATAAGAAAGCTGGCGCCTTCCATAGGCCCGGACGGCGGCGGCGACGCGGCAAAAGCGATAATGACGACCGACACTCTTCCGAAGAGCTTCGCCGTCAGGGTTCCCCTCTCAAGAGGCGAAATCACGATCGGCGGCATGACAAAGGGCGTCGGTATGATCTGCCCCAACATGGCTACCATGCTTGCCTTCATCACTACCGACGCGAAGGTGGAGCTCGCTTTCCTCTCGCGCGCACTCGAGGCCGCCGTGGAGACGTCGTTCAACTCGATCACGATCGACGGCGACTGCAGCACAAACGACACAGTGCTGCTGATGGCGAACGGCGCCGCCGACGCGGCCCCGATCGACGATCTCACGGAAGATTACTACGTGTTTCACTCCGCGCTCCATCACGTCTGTGCGAAACTGGCGGAGATGCTTGTCAGGGACGGCGAGGGAGCGACCACACTTGTTCGGATAAACGTCACAGGCGCGATCGAAAAGGCGGACGCGCAAAAGATCGCCAAGACCATCGCAAACTCGCTCCTCGTTAAGACGGCGATATTCGGCAATGACGCCAATTGGGGACGAATTATCATGGCTGCGGGCAACGCGGGCGTCGAGATAACCCACGACCTCATCGACATCAAGATCGGCGACATTGCGATGCTCGAGGCCGGCAGCCCGCAGGACTTCGACGAGGCCAAGGCGACGGAGATTCTTTCGCAAAAAGAAGTGGACATAACGGTCGACCTGCACTTGGGGACGGAATCGGCGACCGTGCTGACCTGTGATCTTTCATACGACTACGTGAAAATAAACGCGGAGTACCGCACCTGAATGCCGCCGGGGAGAATCGCATGATGGAACAATACATCGAGAAAGCCAACGTCCTGAGCGAGGCCCTTCCATATTTCCGGCAGTTCTACGGAAAGACCGTCGTCATCAAGTACGGTGGGAGCGCTATGGAGGACGAAGGAATCAGGCGGACGACCGCCAGCGATATCGTGCTTATGAAATATGTCGGCATGAACCCGGTCGTCATCCATGGGGGCGGCAAGGCGATCTCGGATGTAATGGCGAAAATGGGAAAGAAGCCCGCCTTTCACAAGGGCATGCGCGTGACGGACGAAGAAACGAAAGATATCGTCGAAATGGTGCTCGTCGGCCGAGTCAACAAAGAGGTCGTCACCCTGATAAATCAGGCGGGCGGCAAGGCCGTCGGCATCTCGGGCAAAGACGGCAACCTCATTCAGGCGACGAAGTATCGCCCCGAAGGCGCATCGGATGTGGACATCGGATTCGTCGGAACGGTGAGCAAAATCGATCCCGATCCGATAAGATCGCTGGAGCAGAGCGGCTACATCGTCGTCGTCGCGCCCATCGGATTCGGCGAAGGCGGCGAGACCTACAACATCAACGCGGATTCGGTAGCGGGCGAAATCGCGGCCGCGCTTGAGGCGGAAAAGCTAGTGCTGCTCACCGATACCCCGGGCATCCTCAGGGAAAAGGGCGACGATTCAACGCTAATCTCCACCCTCAAGCTGCAGGAGGTCAATGAGCTGATCGAGGACGGCGTGATCGAGGGCGGAATGATTCCGAAGGTGGAGGCCTGCGAGTGCGCGCTGAAGGCCGGCGTGCGGAAAACACACATCATCGACGGCCGCGTCCTCCACGCGCTGTTGCTGGAAATATTCACCGACAAAGGAATCGGGACACAGATAGTCCAATAGGAGAAGGCGCCCATTTCATCTCCACAAAGAGGTTTCTGACGTGCGGTCACGACCATTCGCCTTAAGGTGTCCCTTTCTGGCGCAGAACTTTCCATGAAAAGAGCCGGCAGAGGCGTCCTGATGAACTCTCTTCGCAGCACAACCTTCGCTAAAACGTCGATTCCTTCGCTTTTCATTTTTCTCGCCGCGCTCGCGATGCCGCTCGTCATTGCGCCGTCTCGTGTGTGGGCGGATGAAGGCGGCGATTTTCGGCGCGCGAAAGAGGCCGCGACATCGGGAGACGTGTTTGAGGCGCAGAGCCTGCTCGTAGGCTTCATCGAGAAATATCCGAAGGGGGCAAACACGCTCAGCGCCAGGTACCTGCTGGGTCAACTGTTCTATAGGCGCGCCGACCACAAGGGCGCGGCTGCGGAGTTTGCCAAAATCATAAATCGACATCCCGCATGGGAATATGCCGGAAATGCGGCCTACGGCCTCGCGATGGCGCAGATCGGAATGCTTGACCATGCCGCGGCCACGAGGACCCTGGAGATGCTGCTCGCCGCATATCCGAAAAACGAGTATGCCCCCGACGCACTCTATTGGCTCGCTGAATCCCTCTACAGGCGTTCCGACTACACGGGCGCGCTTTCTCGCTTCAATGAATTCCTCGAGCGATACCCCGATCATCTATTGAGAGAATATGCCCTCGACTCCTCGGCCTGGTGTCTCGAACAAATGGGAAAGCATGGCGAGGCGGCCGCGTCGAGAGAAGGGCTTCTGGAAGAATTCCCCGACAGCCTGCTGCGATACGCCGCCGAGTTCGGCCTCGCCACCGATTATTTCATGACCGGCGACCGCCGCAAGGCCGCGAAACACTATGTGGCTTCCGCCTCTGCGCCGCCGCCCCTGGGCGGGGAAGCGCTGTTCAGGGCGGGCCTTATCATGGCGGAGACGGATCAAACGCAGGAGGCCGTCGAACTCCTGGAAAGATTTTTGGAAAGCAACCCCCCGGCGGATAGAGCGGACTACGTGAGGCTGGCCCTCGCCAATTGCCGTCTCAGGAACGGCGAATTCGATAAAGCCGAGGCGCTTCTCCGGACGCTGCTGAAAGAGCCGGCCTACGGACTCAGCCGGTGCTCCGTTTCCTTCCAGATGGCGCTGGCTCAAATTGGGCGGGGCAAGCTTGCCGAGGCGGCCGGACGCCTCTCCACAATTCCCAGAGAGGAGGCATGCCGTCATCTCCACCATGATTCAATTCTTGCGCTGGCGGCATCGTTGCTGAGACTCAAGCAGCCGATAATCGCGGCGGAACACCTCCAGTCGTTCCTTGATGCGGCGCCGCCGTCGCAGCGCGACGCCGACATAAATGTCGCCCTTGTGGGAGCGCTCCTCAGAACGCGGCGATTCGAGGAGGCGCGAAGCATATCGGCGCGGCTCTCGGCCGACGAGAAAACCGTCGGCAAGTGGCCCGAATTGGTATACTACGACGGTCTCTGCCTTTTTCGAACATCACAATATGAGCAGGCGGCGGAAAGCTTCGAGCGATTCATCGCGGGCGGCAAGCCGGATGAGCTTGTTCCGCCGGCGAGCTATTTGGAAGCCACCTCTCTTCTCAGAAGCGGCAAACCCGACGAGGCCGCGCGACGCTACGATGCGTTCCTCAAGAGGTGGCCCGACAGCCCCCTGGCGGCAGCCGCGTTATATCGCACCGGCCTATCGGCGCTGGCCATGGGCAAATACGGGACCGCATCAACATATTTGGAAAAACTGGGCCGCAGGCATGCGTCTTCGCCGGAAGCGGTTCCCGCGAGGTATTTCCTCGGGATATCACGCATGAAGTCGGACGATCTGGAAGGAGCGGTCGAGGCGTTCCGCGGCCTGCTGGAGAGCAACCCCCAATTCGAACTTGCCGACAGGGCCGGATTTGTTGTCGGATGGAGCGAGTTCTTGGCGGGAGACTATGAGTCGGCGGGAGATATCTTCGCGAAACTGTCGCTCGATTTCAAACAGTCGCCTCTGGCCGATTCCACCCGATTCTTCGCCGCCGCGACCCGTTACAAGAACGGCCTGTTCGAGGCTGCAGGCGCAGGGTTCTGGGAAATACCGGTTCTGTTTCCGGACAGCCCCCTGGTTGCGGAGTCCCTGCTGTGGGCGGGCATGTGCGAGGAAAAACTCGAGCGCCCGGAGAGGGCGTCGGCAATGTATAGGAGCGCGCTTCAGCTTTGCGCCGAGCCGGGAACAAGCGCCGAGGCGCTATATGCGCTGGCATGGGCCGAGCTGGGCCTCGCAGACGGCGCGGGAGCGGCCGCGGCTTTCGAAAGGCTGGCCGACGAGCACCCAAGGAGCGCATTGACGGAACGCGCGCACTTCTGGAAAGGAAGAATCGACTACGCGAGCGGCGAATGGGAGCAGTCGATGGAAAGCCTTTTGAGATTGAAACGCTCGTTTCCCGGATCGGACATAGTCGATGACGCATTGTTTTTCGCCGCCCGGGCAGCGCGAAGATTTTCGGATTATTCGAAAGCCATCGGGCTATTTGAAAAACTGACACAGCAGTTTCCGGAAAGCCCGTTTTTCGAGCAATCCGAGATCGAGGCCGCGGAATGCATGATCGAGGCGGGCAAGGCCGGCGAGGCCGCCCGCAGGTTCGAGCGCTTCATCGACAGCAATCTCGATTCGCCATTGCGCCCACTGGCGTTGTATGATATGGGGCGGGCGCTGCAGAGGGCCGGAAGGTTCGAGAGCGCCATCGAACAATACAGGGCCGCGGCCGGAGACGAAACCACCGAGTTGGCCGCGAGGGCCCGCTTTGCGATAGCGGAATGCCTCGCCGAACTCGACCTCGGAGCCAGGGCGATGGCCGAACTCATCAGCATAGCGCAAGGCGGATTTCCCGCCGGCTGGGAGGAGCGAGCGCAGCTTCAGGTGGCGCGTCTGCTCGAGCGCGACGACCGGCCCAAGGA
>CBFDAY010000109.1:0-8289 GCA_965602895.1 uncultured bacterium | reverse complement strand
CGCCGCCGCACCCACATAGTACATGGCCATTCCAGTGTCGATGGCCTTCCATACGCACACGGGGCCCGGTGTGCCGAACGCGCTCGGGCGAGTGAAATCCGGCGGCTTTTGCCGTTCTTCCTCGACATACTTGCTATGTTCGGCGCAGGTGGCGAAACCGCATGCGCCGCAATCCCAATCGAGCCCGGAGTTTCCCAGTCCTTTTCCCCCGATCAGCATAATGACGGGCGGCGTGCCCTTGTCCTTGCATGCCTTCAGCGTCTTGTTGTCGCCGTAACAGACGGTGTTGTCTTCACCCAGAATTCCGAGCACCTCGATGAGAGGGTCAAGGTCTTCACCGGAGATTATTTCTATCTTCAGTTCCATCGTGCCTGTCATCTGCGGAGCCTTGAGGGCCGCGGTGGCACAGAGGCCGGCAACCGACAGGAGGCCCTCATTGGCCAAGTCTTTTCCGTCGTAGTACGCCATGTCTCAGCCCTCCTTTCCTTCGCCGTCGTCCGGGTTCAGGGGATCCCACAGGCGGTAGGGCAGCCAGTTCACCATGCGCGAAATCACATACTTCGCCCGGAGCGAATCCACCACGCGCGACAGGTTATGCATGTGATAGTCGGGCAGTATGTCGACAAACGGGCTCTTGGCTTTTCCGGCAACCGGCACGCCGACGACAATCGGCGATTTCGGACAGTAGTCGAGTTTTTGGCCGGCAACTCCGACAGACATCAAGGGACGCGCATCGACGAACAGGCGACCCGCCATTATCATCGCAGAGCCAACTGCCCAGCCCATGCCGGCGGCGTTCATCGTGCACATGGGGCCGTCGACCAGCCAGTCGGGATTTACCGGTTCGGTGGTATCCAGCACCCCATTGCGGGCGTTACGCCGCTCGTAAACGAATTGGCATCCCGCGCTTCCGCCGCAGTAGCCGCAGCCCGTATCAAACGGCTGATAGGCGGATAGACAGCCGATGAACAGGATGGCGTCGGAATCTCGCACCATGGCGGCCTCGTACTTGAACATCCTTTTCCAGCGGTTGTTGTCGGGTTTTTCCCTGGCGATCTCCTCCATCTTCTTCGCAACCTTATCCAGCTCCGCCGCTCCATAGACGATGTGGCATTCGGCCATCTGGACGCCCCCCTGGCTGGGAGCGGTAATGGCCGCATTCGCCATGAGGCGGACCGCGTCGATGACGGTCTCCTGCCTTGCCAGATCGTTTGGAGCATGTGGCGGCCATTCTTCAATGTAAATTTCCGGCATCTTTATTCTCCTTTTGCAGTACCCCGGCTAAGAGGAAGTAGTTTCTCCACTTTAAAAGCGAAGGGGCATCCCATCCTAAACCCAGACATCACCTCCTTGAGTTCATGGCCATTTATTTCTTACAGGAAAGAAATGAGGAATAACCAGACATAGGATCACCGTTTCTAGGGAGACGAGAGGGAGCTACGCAAAAATGCGAACCCTTCAGCGGACGGATTATATCATGTAGGGCAGTGAAGTACAAATTCCTTCTACAATCGCCGCTGTTCCGCGTCGGGCAGGCTGCCCGCACCTGCGCTGCCGGTGATTCTATCACGCTCAGTTAAGGGCAGCCAACGACTTGGTGAAATTGACAATATCGCGCCCGGGCCCATGCGCGCCGGCGGCGCAGGTGGCGGCGACTGAGGAGTAGAACTGTCACGAGCCGGATGCTGCCGTGCCCCTGCACTGGGAAGGCTTGGCCGTCCCACCCTTGGCTTTATCCCGACCATCATCCGCTCATTCGATGTCCGCCAGCTTCTCGACGAGCGGGTTCAGGTCGAGTTCGGCCTCCGGCGTCTGGCCGCCGAGTTCCATGAACTTCGCCATCCGCACTTGGGCGTCGCGCATCGCAAGGGACTGATTAAAGTAATGCGCCTCTTCGATGAGCCCCTCGATCGTCGGCATCTCGGCGGCGCTGACCGACGCCTTGGCCAGCGCGATCGCTTCGACCGGGAAAGAGGCGATCCGGCAGGCGAGCCGCTCGACGAACGGTGTCAGCTCCTCGGGCGGAAGCGCGCGATTGACATAGCCGTAACGCTCGGCGAGGTCGGCCGGGATGTCCTCGCAGCCCAGGATGACTTCCAGCGCGCGGGAGCGGTCCATCAGCCTGGGAAGCCGTTGCGTGCCGCCGCCGCCGGGGATGATCCCCAATGCCACCTCGGGCTGGCCCAGTATCGCGCGTCCGAGCGCCGCGAACCTCATGTCGAGCGACAGCACGAACTCGCTCCCCCCGCCCCGGGCGCGACCCTCGATCTTCGCGATGCTGACTTTGGGCATCGTGCGGAACCTGTCGACCATAGTATGGAACGGACCAAGAGTATCCGCCTTTGGAGGGACTTCGGTCGGCAGTCCCTGGAGCAGGGTGACATCGGCGTGCGCAATGAAGAAGTCCGGGTTGGCGCTCTGGAACACCGCGACCTTCACGGCATCGTCCGCTTCGATTTCGCGCCCGATGCGGTCCATTTCCTGCATCAGCGCAAGGTCGAACAGGTTTATGGGGGGATGATCGATCGTCACGAACGCGACCTCGCGGTCGACACGTATTTTCAGGCAGTCATAGCCATCGTACGGCATTCATTCCCTCCTAAAGCATTCCCGATCCTTGTTATTCTTCGTGCCCACCATTGCAGCAGGGGCGCACAGCCGTGCGCCCCTATAATAAATAAGCATGAACGATTTGGTCTGCCCTCACTTGAGCTTCAGGTCGGGCATCTCCTTCTCGCGGTCCCATGTACTGTCGGTTACGCCGCGCTTTTTCATTGCGGACTTCGTGACCCTCAGCGTACCCGTCCGCGGAATCTCGTCGACGACATCCACATATCGCGGCGCCATGAAGTGCGCCATGTTCTCGGCGCAGTGCCGCATGAGACTCTCGAGGTCCAGCTTGATGCCTCCCTTGGGCTTGACCCATATCATCACTTCATCCTCGCCGAGTTCGGACGGAACACCGAACGCCGCGCATTCGGCGACGTCGGGATGTTTTTCGATTATGTTCTCGACTTCCCATGAAGAAATGTTTTCGCCCCTGCGCCGCATCGAGTCGGTCTTGCGATCGACGAAATAGAGATTACCCTCCTCGTCGGCATAGAACAGGTCGCCGGAGTGGAGCCACTCGCCCTTGACCTTTGAAGCGGACGCCTCGGGGTTTTTGTAATACTCGACACTCCGCGTCTTCTTATCCGTCACCTTCGTTATCAGTTCGCCTATCTCGCCCTGCGGCACTTCACTGTCGTCGTCATCGGCCAGCTTCCACTCGGTGCCGGGCAAGGGCTTACCGCAGGAACCCACCGGAGCGTTGCCGAAATTGAAGATCATCACTCCCCCGCCGTCGACAGCGCCGTAGGCCTCCCATATCGTCAACCCGAACCTCTTCTCAAACGCCTCCCACAGGTTTGCAGGGCACGCCGCCGAGATCACCAGCCGCACGGGGTTGTCGGCGTCGTCGGGCCTTTCGGGCTGCTTCATCAGGATGGGAATCATCGCGCCCAGGCCGTTGAACTGGGTCACGCCGTAGCGCCTTATAGGTTCCCAGAATTTCGAGGCGGAAAACCGCTTTTCCAGCCCGAACGGTCTCCCCGCGCTCATCGAGAAGCCCGCGGTCAGGATCAGCGCATTGGCGTGGAACAGGGGCAGGCACGTGTAGAGGACGTCGTCCGACTTAACCGTGAGCGAAGAAAGAGCCATGAATCCCTGCATGTTGCCGGAGTGATTGCGGTTGACGACGCCCTTGGGAAAACCGGTCGTTCCCGAGGTGTACATCAGGTAGGTGATGGCATCGGGATCATATACATGGTCGGGCTTTTCGGGCAAAGCATCGAAAAGCTCGCTCAAATCCAGGGCGCCGGGCGGCAGCGGCTCGTCCGTCGTGCGGCGCACGAAGACTTTTTCGACGGCGCCGACGGGCTCACCGAGTTCGGCTATTCTGGGAAGCAAGGTATCGTCGACCACGAGGTATCTGACATCCGAATTGGTAAGGATAAACTTGAGGCCGTCCCCCTTCAGCGACACGTTCACGGGCACGCTGTAGAATCCTCCGCGCGGCATCCCGTAGAAGATGTAAAGATACTCGGGGCAGTTGGTCATCAATACGGCGACGCCGTCGCCCGGGCGCGCACCCTGCGCGGCAAGTCCTTTGGCGGCACGGCATGTGGCCCGATCGAATTCGGCGAACGTGACGACGAGATCCCCGTGCAGGATATAAGGTTCCTCGCCCCTGGCCTTTGCCTGATGCTCTATGAGATCGGCGTAATAGGTCAACTCCGGTTCCTGCGTCATTTGAAAACCTCCCTGATTCCTTGAGCCGGAACTCCAAAATCGGCTCCCCGAGCGTCCGCCCGCCCGGCTCGTCGGGGATTGCTCCTGCCGGATCGCATCCCTCGGATAAGGGGCGTTCGGTCAATCATACTTTAAGGATCGTCACGGACAGCGCCGCCTCTGTGCCGCCGACGCTTCCACCGGCGTTCTGAGCCAGGCCGACTCTGGCGCCCTCGACCTGTCTTTCGCCCGCGCGTCCGGCGAGGTGCCATGACAGCTCGACCACCTGCCGGCATCCCGTGGCGCCGACGGGGTGTCCCTGCGACTCGAGACCGCCGGATACATTGATCGGCACCTTTCCGCCCAGAGTAGTGTGGCCGGCCTCGGCGAAGGGGCCGCCCTCGCCTATCGGGCAGATGCCGAGATGTTCGACCGATGAAAGTTCGCCGAACGCCGTCGCGTCGTGGACTTCGGCGACGTCTATATCCTCGGGGCCGATGCCGGCCTTCTCGTATGCTTTCTTAGCGAGCTTGCTGAGCGTGGGCTCCCTGCCCTCCTCGCGGTCTTCGCCACTGGCCAGGCAACATGCGGCCACCTCAACAACGTGCGGGCTTCCGAGCTTTTTGGCGTAGTCCTCGGAACAGACAATCGCGGCGGCCGCGCCGTCGCCGATGGGCGAGCACATGGGACGCGTCAGCGGCCAGGCCACCTCCGGGGCCGCGATCACTTCTTCCACCGTGAATTTTTTCTGGTACTGCGCCAGCGGATTCATCGAGGAATGGAAGTGGTTCTTCGAGGAGATCGCCGCGATCTGCCTCTGCGTGGTCCCGTACTTCTCCATATGCGCTCGCGCCGCCATCGCATAAAGGTCCATAAACACGGTGCGCTGCCCGGATTTCTTCTTTTCCCCCTCACCCTTTTCCTTGCGGGCGTTCTCGATTTCCTTTTCCTGCGCCTTTGACGCCTCAATGAACTGCTGGACCATTTCGACGTCCATACCGCCTATGAACCCTTTGAGCACCTTGCTGCGATCTTCGTAGTACATTTTCTCCATGCCGATCACGAGCGCGACGTCTATCTCGCCGAGCGCGACCATCGCCCATGCGCCGTTCAGGGCCGTCGCCGAGGATGCGCAGGCGTTCTCCACGTTGATGACAGGGATGCCGCCGATGCCCATCGCGCGGAGCACTACCTGTCCGCGGATGCATTCCTGCCCGTCGTTCAGGCCCTGGGCCGCGTTGCCGACCCATGCGCCCTGTAGCTGCTCTTTGGTGATGCCCGCGTCTTCAAGCGCGCCTCCAACTGCTTCGGCCACAAGTGATTTCATGTTGCGGTCCAAGTGCCTGCCGAATTTGGTCACGGCGCCGCCGATGATTTTTACCTTACGCATATGGGAGTTCTCCTTTACAGACTATTCTTGCTTCTCAGGCCGACCACCGTCGGCAATCAGATGCAAACATCCGTTGTACGAGCCTTTGCTTATTCCCGCCAAAAAGCGAATCCGGGATATTCGAGTAGTTACCTATTGTTCCACCTGGGGACCGTCGCTTCCCGGGCGAAACCATGTAACGGGCTTCGCTTCCCGTGCTACGATCCCGTGCTGTTTGAACGCGGGGTAGCCGATAGACACGGATGAGATGATCTTGTAAGGTTCCTTAACGCCGAGACGCTCCAGCATGTCGGGCATCATGTTGACGAGGTTAATGAAGCCGCACCAGCATGCGGCCAAGCCGAGCGAGTTGGCCACGAGCGTCATGTTCTGCCCACAAATGCCGATGTTGATCTCCGGGCCTCCGATGGCGCGATCATCACCCAACAACACGATATGGCATGGAGGATCGAGCAGCGCGGGCAAAGTGCCCTCTCCCACGCAATAGATCCCCCCCTGGACGCGCGGGTCAAACATGCCGAGTTGCGGTTCGGCCTCGTATTGGGCGGCAAGCGCTTCGAGCATTTCATCGGTTCGATACATCGTGCTTGCCATCTGGGTCAGAGGCTGAATTCTTCCCGCGATCTCGCTCAGCAATTCTCTATCGGTGATGACAATAAACTGCCACGGCTGACAGTTGCCCGTGCTGGGCGCGTGCCGGCCGGCCTCCAGCACTCGCCGGATCAGGGTCTCGGGAACCGGCTCATCCTTGAAGTTTCTAGCGCTTCGACGCTCCAGAACTGCTTTCTCCACGATTGTATATTCGTCGGATTTTCCGTCGGCGTCGAGCGGAGGCGCGGGCGGTTTGTATGGGATGTCGGCGGGGATTGTTTTGTAAAAGCCTTCTTCAACGTAGAAGGTTTCCTTTATCGATATTGCTTCCGTTGGGCATGTGATAATGCAGTTCGAGCAGGTAATACATTCTTCACGACCCATGTAGGCTTTCTCATTCTCATCGAGCGCCGGCACTTTACCCGGGCAGTTGTCAATGCATTGCCCGCAGCCGGTGCACAAATCCGCGTCGATCTCGATTTTGCCCCAGTGGATCTTCGGGCGGAAAAGGTCCTGGTGTTTCTTTTCCAATGCCATGGTGAAGCTCTCCCTTTTTCTACGCGTATCTTTCCAATACGAATCGTGCGCCGGCAAGGCGCAGCGTGTCGTTGTCGCCGTCTTCGATGAGCGCGGCGCGGGCGTCGCGGAAAATCCTCTCCACGGGATATTCCCTGCTCAGCCCGCAGCCGCCGAGAAGCTGGACGGCATCGCTGGCGACCGCGAAGGCGGTCTCGGTGTTTTGCACTTTCGCCGCGACCGCATAATGCGGTTCGGGCGGCATAGCCTGCGCATTGTAGGCGTTGACGGCCCGCGCGAGCGCCCGCGCGCTCTCCACGCGTGTGAACATGTCGAAGAGTCTTTTTTGCACGAGCTGGTGTTTCGAGATTATTTTTCCTCCGGAGACGCGCACCTTGCAATACTCGAGCGCCTCTTCGAAGGCCGACCGCGCCACGCCGGTGAACGTGGTCGCCATTCCGCCGTTTGCTCCGGCCATTATAATATCCATGACCGGCTCGTACATTTCCGGACGCACCAGAATGTAGTCGGCCGGAATCCGGACATTGTCAAAGTAGAGTTCCCCCTGGTTCAGGTCGCGCTGCCCTATCTTGTCGAGCGGCTTCCCCTTGGAGACGCCTTCTATGTCGAGGGGTACGAAGAACATGCCCGCATCGCGCTCGTCGTCGGTCCCGTCCACGCTGACGTGCAGGAGCGCATGGCTGGCGATAGTGCCGTTGGAGACCCATGCGGATTTCTGGCCGTTGATCACCCATTCGTCGCCGTCCAGCTTCGCGCGGGTCTGATGCCGTAGGAAGGGGATTTCTTCCCTCTTCGAGCCGATATACACCTGGTCGCCGCCGCCGTGCTCGGGCTCGGTGATGGCCCAGCATCCTATGTACTCGGCCTTCTTGTCGTCGCGGAAGGGAATCACGTGCTCCTCGATGACCCCCGGCGTGCCGAACATGGCCGCAAAGACAAAAGGCATGCTGCTCGCGCCCATGCAGATCGAGAGCCCCGCGCTGCCCCAGCCCATCTCTTCACCTATGATGTTCTGCTCGATGGGGGTCAGCGCCAGGCCTCCCAGTTCCTCCGGCAGGGCGCGGGTATGATATCCCAGCTCGCAGCTCTGCCGCAGCACGTCCCAAAGGACCGAGTCTTTTGCGATCACATCGGCCGGATCGGCCAGCTTGTCGAGCTTGTCGGCGGCGGGCCTCATCACCTCCTCTGCGAACTTGTGGGTCTGCTCCTTCAGTGAGAGCTGCTCGCTGGTGAGATCGGGGTTCAGATCGAGGAACATGAATCATTCTCCTTCCTTGTGAAGTCTTTTATACGGTGAGATGGCAAGAAATACAATATCGAATCGGAATGGACACAAAGGCATCTTCACGAGGAATTGTCCCCGGGCCTGAGAGAACCGTTACCTTAGGACCAACCGCGCCTGGCTTTGGATCACGCGGGGGATAATGTCCTCGGGCCGCCTCGAACCATCGTCGAAACACGACTGGCGCAACGCCTCTTTGAGCGCGCCGAAAATTGAGAGG
>CBFDAY010000108.1:0-8306 GCA_965602895.1 uncultured bacterium | reverse complement strand
TCGGATACATCGAAGGGCCTTATCCAGAATGGGATCTGCCGGTTGTCCGCTGGGGACATGGACCACGGACAGAGCTTACCTTCGACGGAGACGGCGAACCGCTGGTTCTCGAGATGGTCTGCGGAACAAATCATCTGCAGTCGCAGGAAATGACGGTTCTTCTCAATGGGGAGCAAATGGGTCGATACAGCTTCAGTCGACCGGGCGAATTCAAGGAGATGCGTATTCGCCTTGCACCGCAGAGCGGCCGCAACGTTTTGACCATAAAATATCAGTTCTGGGACAAGACAGATCCACAACGGCCTCTGGCGCTGCTTTTCAAGCGACTGCGAATCGTGACGCCGGGATTGTCGGACTATGGGAAAGAGACGGATGAGAATACGTAATTTGAGTGTACGCATGAGGCTGCGGAAAGCCATATTTCCGCTGATATTGCTAACAACGCTTCCGGCGTTTGGTGCGCAATGTTCAAAAGAAGATGAACCCGCCCAGCCTCCCAATATAGTTTTGATCAGCATCGACACCCTTCGGGCGGATTATTTCACCCCCGAGCGCATGCCGCTGCTGCATGAGTTCGCGAAGGATAATTGCCGCGTCTACACCAACGCCCACTCTAATTCCACATGGTCCAGGCCGAGCCACGTGACCATGCTGTCGGGGCTTTTGCAATCGCAGCACGGCGTCGAGTATGAGAGCAGCGCCATACCGGCCGGGCTGACGATGATTCAGCAAAAGCTGAAGAAAGCCGGTTATACGACGGCCGCCTTTGTCGATGGTGAAGGCGTCGGCCGAAGATGGGGCTTTGACAGGGGCTTCGACAGGTTCAGCCAATCGCCCGGGGTTTCGGAAAATCCTGAATGGAAAGATGCGGCCTTCAAGGAAAGGTTCGGCGAGCGAGAGACGTCGCTCGATGAGGCCGAGCGGTTTCTCATGAGCCATCCCGAGCAGCCGGTTTTCCTGTTTGTCCACACCCGCGCGGTCGCCGATTACCGCCGAGGGCTATCCCACCGGGACACCAAAGCCTCAAGGGATAGCGGCATGCCCCGACCCGACGACGATTCCCCGGAGGAATATTCCCCGGAAAAGATGCGGAGCCTGTATGCCGCCGCCGTCCTGGGCTGCGACAAAAAGCTCGACCGGTTCCTGACGATCCTCAAGTATTCCTCAATCTTCCCGAACGCCAAATTGATAATCACATCGGCCCACGGCGAAGGCCTGGGAGATGTCCATGAGGGAGAACCCAGCCATGGACACGCCAGTCCGCCATATTCGGACCAGGTCGATGTGCCGCTGATGATATATGGAGCCGGCAGGGGAGAAACGAATCGACTGGTCGGGTTGGACGACGTCGCGGGCACGATCTTGAAGCTCGCGGGCGTCGAGCGGGAGCCTGCAAAATCCGTGTTCCGGGAAAGGAACACGGTGGTCTCCGAGTACGTCCCGCGAGACGGGGAAAAAGCGGGAAGGGCCGTGGCGATAATATCCGCAAAGCGGAAGTTCCTTATAGCGCCTGATGGAGATGTCCGCCTGTTCCGGGACCCAAAAGATTCCGTCGACTTGATCCGCCTCCAGCAAGCCGAACTCACAAAGGAGGACATCTCGGAGGGCCTCAAGCAGCAACTGAACGCTCTTGGATGCCTGCAATAAAGGGCGACCGCGATTAATGGGCTCACTCCGAGGGGGCAGCGGCCGCGACCCGAGTAGGGTGAAGGCATATTCTCAAAGATCGGTTGTTCCCCCACGATCTTCTTCCCGCCGACTTTGTCCGGCGAATTAATCAATCCGCCGAACAACTCATCGTCTCTCATGGCGCCTGCCGCAAACAATGCGAAGAGGGTTGTGTTGCACCCAACGGAAAAGGAAGAGCCTGCGGCGCTTCAAAGCCGTTTGCCGGGCACAGGGGTTTAAGGTATAATTATTCAGCGGTCGGCGCAGGGCAATGCCTTTAAGGAAGCGCAAGCAATTTGTGCTATTATAGATTATGAGCCAATCAATCGAGGAATATTCCGAGCGCCAAAGCAAAAGGCGGCTGCGGCGTAAGGTATACAAGATAGTGCCGGCGAGGATCGCCCGGCGGGTTCCAAAGATCGAACGCGTGGGCGCCGTCATATGGGATGTCTACGGCACGCTGATGGCGCTCTCCGTCGGCGACCTCGAAAGCACGCTCGCAAAAAAGAAAACAATGTTGGGAGCCTTCCGGAGAACGATAAGGGAATTCGGCCTTTATGAATTCCTGGACGGCGACCCGCCCGAAACTCTGATGGATTTGTATATCGGGGAAATCAAGAAGACCCACCGGCGCAAGCACGCCCGCGGGGTGTTTTCGCCGGAAGTGAAAATCGAGCGGATTTGGCTGAGAATCCTGAAGAAGCTTGAGGCAAAGGGATATAAGCCAATCGCGGACGGAAAGGAAATAGGCCTCGATCTGGCCCTCAGGGTCGCCTATTTCTTCGACGACGTCTACCAGACCAAGGCTCTCTATCCGGGAGCGCAAGAGACGCTTGAGGGCGTCAGAAGACTCGGCCTGAGGCAGGGAATCATCTCAAATGCCCAGTTCTACACGCCCATCGCTTTGAACATGCTCTTGCGCCGGAAAAAAAGCGAACGCGCAGACCCGATGAGGCGGCTGTTCGATCGGCGTCTCGTTTACTTTTCCTATCGCCTCGGCGTTTCCAAGCCTAATCCGCTTGCGTTCGAGCGGGCAAAGGTCCGTCTGCACGCGATGGGGATCGAGCCCGATCGCGTTCTCTATGTGGGCAACGACGTTCTCAATGACATGCTGGCTGCGCGCGCCGCCGGATTCAGGGGTGTGCTGTTCGCGGGCGACAGGGAGAGTCTTAACCTTCGGAAAGATCGCCCGGAGTGCGCAGGGTTCAGACCGGACGCCGTCATCAAGTCTCTCCCTCAGCTTCTTGAGATAATCGGTTGAGCGCAAGACACGATGTTTTTCAGAACATGAAGACACCTTCAAACACGAGACAACCGGCTGTGACCGATCCGCTCGATTCGGGCCCTCCCCGCCCGGAGAGGAAGAGCCTGCGCCTGGGCATGTTGCACTACCACCTCAGGCCGGGAGGCGTCACTTCCGTCATGCGCGAAATGGCGGCCGCCCTCGCGCGGCATTCGGGATACGACCCACTTGAAATCGACGTGTTCGCCGCAGTCGGCTCCGAGGCTCGCGCTCGAAAAATTTTCGCCGGCTCGGGAAAAAGCAACCTCAGTCGCCTTAGAGTTGCAAGCATACCTTCGCTTGCTTACCGCAAAGAGCCCTATCCCGACCGCTCATCGTTCATAAAGGCCGCGGAAAAGACCACCGAGGACATTCTCTCACAGATAGACCTGAGCAAGAGTGGTCCGGAATGCCCTTATATCCTTCATTCTCACAACATCTCCATAGGGAAAAATCCTGCGGCAACGATGGCTCTCAAGATTATCGCAGAAAAGGCGGCGGCGCGTTCGCTCCCGCTGTGGCTCATCAACCAGGTTCACGATTTCGCCGAAAACAACCGCTCCGAGCAGGTGCGCGCGTTTTACAGATGCGCGGGCAGCCGCGACGAGGCGTTCGCACGCAGCTTCATGTACCCGAATACGCCCAATGTAATCTATGCCACCATAAACAGCGCTGACATGGAAAACCTGCGGAAAATCGGAATCGCGAGCGACCGCATATTCCTGCTGCCCGACCCGATAGACGCGCACCGATGCGACGAAAGACCGCTATGGGAAAAGGACGGCCGAAAACTCGCCGCGCTCGGGCTTGAATCCGCGGACTACAGGGAGACAATGCTCGCCCGGATCGCCGACTACGCCTCCTCGAAGAATCAGGTTTTCGACCCCTCGCTTCCCATCCTGCTCTCGCCGCTGAAGGTGATGCGAAGAAAGAACAATATCGAATCAATCCTCTTCCTCATTCTTCTCAAACATCTCGGCCGCCGCTATCAACTCCTCATTTCGCTCGACGCCAATTCCCCTCCGGATATCGCCTACTCGCAGCGGCTCAAGCAATTTGCGGCCTCGCGCGACATACCGGTCGTCGTCGGGTTCGGACGCGAGACGATCTCTGAAGCAGGACCAAGAAAAATAAGAAACGGGGTGGTCAAGCAATACGGCATATGCGACCTGTTCGCGCTCTGCTCCGCCGTCGTCACAACTTCGGTCGTCGAGGGCTTCGGCATTGCGTACCACGAGGGCTGGCTTGCCGGAAAACCCGTCATCGGCCGAAAAGTCGGCGAGATAGTGCGTGACTTCGAGGACAACGGAATGCGCTTTGACCATACTTATGAAAGACTGGCGGTCGCCGTTGACGATGTGCCCCACCTGCGAAAAAGGCTGCGCGAGGCCTACCGAAAAAAAATCTTCGGACCTGACGCCTCTCCGAAACGTTCCGCGTTGTTGACCCACGCGAAGCCGGATGACATAATAGAGTCGAAGCTTTTCCGGGTTGGCGCGGAGGATTGCATAGATTTCGCGGACCTTAGCCTGGAGATGCAGATCGAGTTGCTGGACAGGCTGCGGGATAAGAGGGAGTTGGCGGATCGATTGATCGAACGAAATCCCGCCATCGGAGCCTCGTTTGAAATCCTCGAAAATCTCGCCTCCGAGCCGGTCGAGAGCCTGATCGAATCGAACCGCGCAGTCATCCGCGCCAGGTACTCTCTTGAGGCAATGGCCCGGCGGCTTGAAATCCTGTTTGCAACGGGAGATTTGCTTTACCGCGAGGAATGCGAGCGGGTTCCGCTTTCGCGCGAGAATCATGCGGCGGTCATGCGAAGGTACCGCGTGCCCGAGCACATGAGGCTGATCTTCTGACAGCGCTCGGGCCGCGCCGGGCGCCCGATTGAACAACAGGCTGGAACGGAAAGGAGGTCGAAAATGAGCGACTTCTCCCAAAGCGGGGTCGTCTCGACGCTGCACCGGCTGGGAGAGCACAGCACCGAAGAGTTGGAGGCGGAACTGGAACTCTACTCGCGCCAACGCCCGATTGCTCTCGTGCTTCCGGTCACCAACTCCGACTTGCATTCGCCTGCCTGCAAGAATATCTTCAAGAAACTCGGTGAGGTGAAATATATCCGGGAGTTCATCGTCTGCCTTGGGCAGGCGAGCGAAAAGGAGCAATTCGAGGAAGCGAAGGGCCTCGTTTCGGCTTTGCCGTCGAATCATGTGATGCTTTGGTGCGACGGCCCCGGCATGCGAAAGCTTTACGAATTGCTCAAAAAACACGACCTCGACGTCGGCAAGGACGGCAAGGGCCGCTCGGCATGGGCCGCCTACGGATACGTGATCGCAAAGGGAGAATGCGACGTGATCGCGCTCCACGACTGCGATATCGTCAATTTCAGCCGCGAGCTGCTGGCGCGGCTATGCTATCCCTGCACCAACCCGAACATGAACTATGAATTCTGCAAGGGGTATTATAGCCGTGTTTCCGACCGGATGCACGGGCGCGTCACGCGGCTCTTCGTCACCCCAATTGTCAAATCCCTCGTCAGGATCCTCGGGTATCTGCCGTTCCTTGAATATCTGGGCAGTTTCAGGTACCCACTGGCCGGGGAGTTCTCGATGATCACCGAAATCGCGCGCGTCAACCGCGTGCCCGGCGACTGGGGCCTCGAGGTCGGCACGCTGGCCGAGGTCTACCGCAACTGCTCGATCCGCCGCATATGCCAGTCGGAGCTGTGCGAGAACTACGAGCACAAGCACCAGGCCCTATCGCCCGACGATCCGACTAAAGGGCTGCTCAAGATGAGTATCGACATCGCGAAAGTCCTGTTCCGCACGCTGGCCGGCGAGGGCGTGATCTTCTCCGACACGTTCTTCAAGACCCTCGTCATCAGCTACCTGCGAACGGCCCAGGAGACCGTCAAGCGATACCACGACGACGCCCGCATAAACAAGCTTAAGTTCGACATCCACAGTGAGACGATAGCGGTCGAGGCGTTCACGCGGGGAATCGAAATCGCGGGCCGCACGTTCATGGAAGACCCGCTCGGCGCGCCACAGATACCGAACTGGAGCCGGGTCACCTCCGCCATACCCGACTTCCTGGATTTACTGCTCGAAGCGATAAGAGACGACAACTCCTACCCGAATTAAATCTGGCGAAACGGCCAGTTGTAGGGGCGCGCGGCGTGCGCCCCGATGTTGAATGAGAAGGAGACACTCATTGACCACCCAATCCGCTCTCGATAACCAGGCCCAAACCATTCTGAAGGAGATCGGAAGCGCCGACATCGTTGTGGGCATCCCCAGCTACAACAACGCGCGCACCATCGGCCACGTCGCGCGATCCGCCGCAGAGGGACTGACCAAGTACTTCCCCGATAAAAGGGCGCTGCTCATCAACTCCGACGGCGGCTCCGCCGAAGGCACTTGCAAGGCGTTCATGGAAGAAGCTGCGCCGCAAGGCATGCAAAAGCTCTGCACTCGCTACCAGGGCATGCCCGGCAAAGGAAGCGCATTCAGGGCCATATTCGAGGCCGTCAGGACGCTCGGCGCGCGCGCGTGCGTTGTCGTCGATTCCGATCTGCGGAGCATTACTCCCGAATGGATCAAGCTGCTCGCCGGGCCCATCGTGAGCGACGGCGCCGGCTACGTCACGCCGTTGTACCTGAGGCACAAGTACGACGGCACCATCACCAACAGCCTCGCGTATCCGCTGACGCGCGCACTCTACGGCAAACGCGTGCGGCAGCCCATCGGCGGTGACTTCGGCTTTTCGGGCGAGCTGGCGGCGTCGTACCTCGAAAAAGACGTATGGCAGAGCGCCGCCGCGCAGTTCGGAATCGACATCTTCATGACGACGACCGCCGTCAACGAGGGCTTCGACATAAGGCAGGCGAACCTCGGCGCGAAGACACACGACACGAAAGACCCCGCCGCCGACCTCGGGCCGATGTTCAGGCAGGTCGTCGGCACGATGTTCGCGCTGATGGGAAAATACGCCGACAATTGGGCCTCGGTGAAGGGCAGCGCCGCGACGACGACCGTCGGGGCATGCCTCGACGTGGACCCCGAGTCCGTCGCGGTCACGCTGAGCGCGCTCATCGAGAAATTCAAAAATGGCGCGGAGAACCAAAAGCCGCTTTGGGAAGAGCTCATGTCGCAAGGCACGCTTGCGGAAGCGGACTCTCTCTTGCGCCTCGACGAGGGATCATTCGAGTTTCCGGCAAAGCTGTGGGTGCGCATAGTGTACGAGTTCGCCGTCGCGTATAACTCCGGCAAATTCGAGCCCGACGAAGTCGTCGATTCGCTCACCCCGCTCTACTTCGGCCGCACCGCAGGCTTCGTGCGCGAGACCGAACACATGACCTGCACCGAGGCCGAAGAGGTCGTCGAATCGCTCGCCGCCGTCTACGAACAGGAAAAACCCTACCTGCTGGAGCTGTGGGACAAGAAATAGGCGGTGACATCACATCCACGAAGGACACGAACATTTGTAGGGGCGCACGGCATGCGCCCGAATCTCGACCACGAATCATAGCGACCACGGGGAACACAGGAACCCATAGCTTGCGCACACCTCGTCCACTAACGATCCTGTGCCCGGCCTGCAAGACAGGTCGACTTGCCATGGAATCGATGGGCAAACGCGCTATCGCTTGCGCCGACTGCAGCGCCTCTTTTCCGGTAAAGGACGGCGTGATCGATCTTTTGCCCGAACCCACTGAAAAACGGAGCCTCTCGCAGGCAGTGATGGAATGGGAAGCGTTCATAAAGGTATTCGAGAGCCAATGGTTCCGCACGGGCCCCTTCTACTCTCTTATCGCGGGGATTTCGTTTCAGGAAGAATACGAGATGGTCACACAGGCCGCGAAACTGGAGGGCGGCGAAATCCTGCTCGATATCGGCTGCGGCTCCGGAATCTATTCGCGTCCCTTCGCCCGGCGATTGAATCGCGGGGCGGTGGTCGGATTGGATCTCTCCCTCCCGATGCTGAGCTATGCAACCTCGCGGGCGCAGGCTCAGCGGATCGAGAATCTTCTTCTCATTCACGGTGACGCCTTCCATCTCGCATTCCCGGACAATGAGTTTGACGCGATCAACTGCACGGCGACCATTCATCTGTTCTCCAATGCTGACCTTCTGAAAGCTCTCAAAGAAGTTACACGCGTGCTCAAACCCGGCGGACGCTTTACGGCCTCATGTCTGCGGAATTGGATACCGGGAGAACGGGTGCAGAGGTTTCTCGATTGGTATTCCCAAAAGGTCGGCACCTACTACCGTCGCCCCGAACACCTGGAGCCGCTCTTCAAACAATCCGGCCTCACCAATATCCAATGCCACCACGCCAAACGCTATTGGCAAAT
>CBFDAY010000107.1:0-8313 GCA_965602895.1 uncultured bacterium | reverse complement strand
TGCTCGCGTGGCAGCTTTCCAAGAACTACAAGAGCGAGCTGATCATGCTGAGGCTCTCTGCCAAACTCGGCGCCAAGCGCGCGGCCGAACTCGGCCCGACATATCCGTCGGGAGGCCCGTTTATCATCCTTGTCGAAGTCACCGGCGAGCCGATAGTACTGCCGTATTTCGATAAAGGAGCCCGGCTCCTCGACGAGATAGTGGGAACCTCCGGCGGAAGCAACAGTTGGGTGATCGGCCCTTCGCTATCGAAAAGCGGGGCGCCCATATTGGCGAACGACCCGCACCTGAGCGGCACGCGCATGCCGTCGATATGGTATTTCGTCCATATGGTCGGCGGCGGCTACGACGTTATCGGCGCCGTGACGCCCGGACTCCCGCTCCCGCTGCTCGGCCACAACCGCAGGATCGGCTGGGGCGTGACCAATATGAACGCCGACGTCCAGGACATATACATCGAGCGAATCAACCCGCAAGACCAGAACCGGTATGAATACGACGGCGAATGGCTAAATATGGATATCAGGACCGAGCGCATACGGTTTCGCACGGAAAAAGGCGGTCTGTCATTCATCGAGAAAGAAATCCGGAGTACCGTGCATGGACCGCTCGTGAACGATATGTCGCCCGGCGTCGGACAGGCAATAAGCCTGAGTTGGACGGGCCTGGAGCCGACGCAGGATTTCGAGGCGTTGGCGGGCATAAACAGGGCCGGCAATTGGGAGGAGTTCACCCGCGCGCTGAGCGGTTTTTCGGTCGCGCCCCAGAACTTCATCTATGCCGACGTCGACGGCAACATCGGGTACTACGGCGCGGGGACTATTCCCGTTCGCCCGGGCGGTGACGGTACGATGCCGCAAAGCGGCTGGACGAGCGAGACCAAATGGGAAGGCAGGATCCCCTTCGAGGAAATGCCGCACATCTTCAACCCCGATGCGGGATACATCGTAACCGCCAATAACAAGGTAGTCACCGACGAATACAGGCATTTCCTGTCGGCCGAATGGGCGCCGAGGTACAGGTACCAGAGAATAGCGGAACTTATCGAGCGCCAGCCGCCACACGACGCGCAAGGCTTGGCCCGGATGCAGTTGGACACAAAGTCGCTGCTCGCGAAGCTTATCGTGGTGAACCTGACGCCCGCCCTGAATGAATTGCGAGACCCCGCCCTCGCGGAGGCCGTCACACGCCTCAAGGAGTGGGACTTTAACAACACCGTCGACAGCGTGCCCGCGACAATATACCACGAGTTTCTGCTGAGGTTCGCGCGAAATACTTTTGTAGATGAGATGGGGAGTGAGTTGACCGATGAGTATCTGGACAATTATTATCTGTGGCTGGAGCGATTCGTCCAGTTCGTAAAAGAGGACTCCCACTGGTTCGACAACGTGCGCACCGAAGAGGTCGAGACGCGCGACGACATTGCCGCCCAAAGCTTCAAGGAGGCTGTCGCGTCGCTCCGAGAGGCCCGGGGAAGAGACATGTCGAAATGGAAATGGGGCCGCTTACACCTCATCGAGTTTCGCCATCCGCTCGACCGCAGCCGGCTCGTCAAAAAAATATTCAACCTCGGGCCCTATCCATTTCCCGGCGACGGCGAAACCGTCAACAGGGGCACCTTCGGCTTCAACGAGCCCTACGGCGTAACAATGGCGGCCTCTATCAGGCATATTATGGACTTTTCCCGGCCGAATAAGACACTGGGCATTCATACAACGGGTCAATCGGGCAACCCCACAAGCGCCCACTATCGGGATTATGTCGACAAGTGGCTAAAGGGAGAATATGTTACAATGATGATGGAGCGCGAGGATTTCATCGGCGGTGTCGAGGGATACTTGCGGCTGGCGCCGCCCGATGAACATTCGCATCAATAACGGAGAAAGACACAATGGAAGCTGTGGCCACACATAATTTCAGCGAGATAATCGAAAACCGCACGGAATACCTGCGCGAATACAAAGAGCGAAGCGGGCGAAAAATCTTCGGATATTTCTGCACATATACTCCCGAAGAACTGCTTCACGCGGCGGGGGTCCATCCCATACGCCTTTTTGGCGGGACCGAAGACATAACCCGGGCCGACACGCTGATCCAGAGTTTCGTATGCCCATTTGTCAGGGCTGTGCTCGATACCGCGCTCAAGGGAGGCTTTGATTATCTCGACGGAATCGTACACGCATACACCTGCGACGCGACATGCGGTCTTTTCGGCATATGGCAACGCAACATAAAAACCGATTTCACATACACCTACGCTCCCCCATACTTCATGAGCGAGGGCTCGCTGCGGTATCATGTGAGCGAGCTTGACAAGCTGAAGAAAGCGATCGAGAAATACACGGGGGCCGATATCTCTGACGAGTCGATGGCAAAGAGTATCGAGCTGTACAACCGAAAGCGGTCGGCCCTTAAACGTCTTTATGCTTTGAGGGCGTCCAACCCCACACCAATCTCAGGGAGCGAGGTGCTCGACGTGGTGCTGGCAGGATCGATCCTGCCGCTCGAGGAATACATAAGCATGATCGAGGCGCTCATAAAAGAGATTCTGCGGCCGGTCGGATGCGGACAGGACGCCCATCGAGTGTATATCTCGGGCAGCGAGCTTCATGACACCGAAATCCTGCGGACCATCGAAGGGGCGGGCGCAACAATCGTCGGCGACGACCTCTGCACCGGCGCCAGAGGTTTTCATGACCTGGTCGAGTCCGGTGGCGATCCTATCGAGGCGCTGGCGAGGCGCTACATCACTCGCACGCCTTGCCCCAGCCGCCTGCCGGTCGGGCGCAGGCTGGAATTCATACTTGAGGGGATGCGCGAATGCCGCGCCGAAGCGCTAATCTTTGTAATACAAAAATTCTGCGATCCCCACCTCGCCGAGCAGCCAATATTGAGCGAAAGCCTTAAAGAAGCCGGCATTCCCAATATGGTCATCGAGACCGAGCACCGCATCGGCCCCGGCAAGGAACAGATACGCACCCGCGTGCAAGGATTTCTGGAGATGATTGCGGGATGACTCGATGCAAAAAAAGTCCGACCAGCGAGAAGCCTAATACTCCTATTCCCGCTGGGGCTTTTGCTGGGGACATTCTTCCCCACGGGACTGAAAATAATATCCGCTGACGACAGGCGTTTTGTGCCTTGGGCCTGGGGGATCAACGGATGCGCCTCGGTCATCGGAACGGTACTGTCGATAATCATCTCAAATGAGCTGATGGCGGGATATTTTCTCGACTCCCGGCCATGAGGCTATACAAAACAACTCCGACCTGATCACACCGGGAGGACACATGAATTCCGAGGACAAAGTCATCCTCAAGTGGCACGGCGCGGCCCACTATCATATCTCGCACAAGAACCTGAAGATAGTCATCGACCCTCTCTATACGCGCCTCCCAGGCGATAAGCCTCATTTAACAGCTACAAAAGAAGACCTCGACAGAGTTGATTACCTCCTGCTCACCCACGGACATCTGGACCACTCGTTGGATTTTCCATACCTCGCGTCAAGGCACAACCCCGAAGTCTACGCCCCGGAGGAATTCCTGCCCGACATGCAGAAAGAAAAAGACCGGCCAGGCTTCAAATTCGAATGGTCAAAATGGCACAGCTTGGAGAAAACCAGGGGAAGAACTTTTAACGTTGGCGACATAGACGTGACCCCGTATCACATAGGAACAGAGGAGATCGACTTCTGGTTCATCCGCTCGATGTTCATCCGTCCCTGGCTGCACGGGAAGCCCTCGGCATTACCCACCGGACTCAAATGGCTGACTCACCATCTTTTCTGCAACTGTTACGCATTCCATTTCCGATTCCCTCCCGAAGGGAAAACCATGCTCTACTTCGGCAATCTCACGGTGAAGGTCGACGAGCTGATCGAAATGGACAGGGTCAACGTTCTCGCGATCCCCTACTGCCCCGCCAACCAGAAGTGGCTTGAGCAGTCGGCGTTTCTAATAGACCGGTTCAGGCCCGATGTCACGCTGGTTCACCATTTCGACAACTTCATGAATCCTTTCACGCTGTCGAAATACATGAACCTCGACAACTACCGCAGGGCTATCTTCGAGAAATTCCCCGGCGCGAAATTCTATTTCTCAAAGTTCGGCGAAGAGGTGGATTTTGCCGAGATCGCTGGAGCGCGAAAAAAATCCGGTGACGGGGAAGATTAGGGCCGGCGCTTCATGAGGACGCTTGAGCGCTTATCAGCGGATCAGTCCTCTTCCTGGCGACGCTCCGCAGACGCCGCAAATATATCAATATAAAGAACCGCTTCGTCCTTGTTCCGCACGGCGCGCTGCGTCGGCCGTCGTCCATGTAATAGCAATCCGTTCGGCCGAACTCAGCAGCGCATCCCCCGGGCCTTATCCTCCCGCTTTGCCGCAAGTATGCATGTGTGGTAAAATTATATCCGGCAAGGAGTTTGCAGTCGCAGACCGAGGACAGGCATGAGTATTCAACTGGGGAAAAATCCTAAGATCGCAATAATCGGAGGAGGACCGGCAGGCGCCTTTTTTGCTCATTTCATGCTCTCAATGGGCCATGATGCCGGGATAAATCCCGACATCACGATCTTCGACCGCAAGTCGTTTCTCGATTCCGGCCCGAAGGGGTGCAACATGTGCGCGGGTGCTATCGGCCATCACCTCGTCGAACACCTCCGCCGCCAGGGCATCCCCATGCCGCAGCATGTGATCAGACAGGAAGTGGAAGGCTATGTCCTCCACGCAGGCGGCGCGAAAGTGTTCCTACGCCAGGATGAGCGACCAATCTACACGGTGTTCCGGGGCGGAAGCCCCGACCCGACCTCCGGCGAAATCATAAGTTTCGACCAGTTTCTTCTCGACCACGCCATCTCGATAGGCGCGCGCTTTGTGAAGGAAGATGTCTCGGAGGTTACATGGCCCGACAACGCCCCTGAAAGGGCAATAGTGACCACAAAAGGCGGCGTCGCGCATGAGGCCGACCTCATCGTAGGGGCATTCGGAGTCAACACTGACCTCCACAGCAAATTTATGAGCGACTCCAGGCCTCCGCACACGTGGGTCGCCTGCCAGGCGGAAATGCCCGTCGATCCCGAATTCAGCAAGCACGCCCTCGGCAACAACATTCACGTGTTCGCCCTTGGCAGCAGGGAAGTACGCTTTCTGGCGCTCACGCCGAAGGGGAACTACATAACATTCAGCGCCATCGGGCCATGGGTCAAAATGGCCTACCTCGAAGAAATCCTCCATCGCCCCGAGTTGCAGCCGTACTTGCCCAAAGACCGGCGGATCACATGCCACTGCCACCCGCGCTTCCCGATCACGGCTGCCCGAAAGCCCTACCGCGACCGCGGCCTGCTCGTCGGCGACGCCTGCCGGTCCCGATACCTCAAGAACGGAATTGAATCCGCTTATTTCACCGCCCTCTTCGCCGCAAAAACATGCGTGAACTCCGGCATCGGCGACGAGGACCTCGCGCAGTATCACCGCCTATGCAAGGAACGGTTCGCCATCGACAATCTTTGCGGGAAAGCGCTTTTTTCGATTCACAACGCCGTCGCAGGCCGCCGCCGTCTTGCGCGCGCCTACCTGCTCACAGCCGAACTGGAACGAATAATCAAGAGACGCGAGCGGCAGACTCTGGCGAACTCGCTCTGGAGCATGTTCACCGGCGACGAGCCATACAAAACCATTCTCATGAATCTGCTGAGGCCGAAGATGCAACTGAGGTTGTTGTATGAAGCAATGCAATCGATGCTGCGAACAAACGCCATGTGGGGAAAATACGTCGAGCGAAAACTCACACGCCACCGGATGCGCGCCGGCTGGGGGCTCCGCCTGAAAGACGGCTCGACCGTCGCCATCATCGGCGGCGGCCCGAGCGGCGCAAGCTGCGCCATCAAGCTGCTCGACAGGGCCCGCAAAGAGGACATGGACCTCCGCGTGGTGATATTCGAGGGGAAGGACTTCGACAGGCACCATAACCAGTGCGTGGGCGTGCTCTCACCGCCTCTCGAAAAGATGCTGCGCGACAAGATGGGAATCGAGCTTCCCGAGCATCTGATTAAACGCCGCATCGAGAGTTACAGGCTCCACAGCGACAATGCCGCCGTCATCCTCGACGGACGAGCCGACTCCGAGCCGACCTACACGGTGCGGCGCGTCATGTTCGACAGGTTTCTCCTTAAGGAAGCCGAGGAAGCCGGCGCCGAGATCGTGCGGAGCCGCGTCACGGGTATCGAGTTCGTCAACACGCGCGACCTAGATGAAGTGCGTGTATACAGCGAAAGCCGATACCTGAGGGCCGACGTCGTCGTCGGCGCGTTCGGACTCAGCCGCGCCATGCTCGACTGCTGGGAGCGCGCCACCAGGCTTTTCTCGCCTTATCGCCGCCCCCAAAAACTGCTGAAAACGTTCATAACCAAGATCCATACAGATCCCGCATTCATCGAATCGACCCTCGGCAACAGCATACATGCATTCCTGCTGTCGGGATCGCGCATCGAGTTCGGCGCCGTCACTCCAAAGGGCGACCATATCATCATCAACATCGCCGGAAAAGACGTGTGCTCGCTCGACCTTGACGAATTCCTCGAGCAGCCCCAGGTCAGCGCGCTTCTCCCCCCGCTCGACCGCAGGTTCATCGACTACTACGAAGGATATTTTCCCACGGCGCCCGCCGCCAACCCGTTCGGCCATCGATACATTCTCGTCGGAGACGCCACCGGCTGGATGCGCCCCTTCAAGGGCAAAGGCATAAATACGGCGATGATAACGGGGATCAGGGCGGACGACACGCTCTTCGAGCACGGTTTTTCCCGCGACGCCATGGAGAAGTACGCCCAAAGCTGTGCGGACCTGAGGAGAGACTACTACTACGGCCTGGCCGTGCGCCATATGAGCAGGATCGGCCGATCGCTCGGACTTTTTGATTCGACCCTGCGGGTCGCGGGTTCCGACCGGCGACTGCAAGAGATACTCTATCTGGCTGTCTCGGGAGAGGAATCCTACAGAAACATTTTCCTGAAGCTGCTGAGCCCGGCAACGTTTCGCAAGCTTGCGGTGAGTTCCGGAAAACACCTGTTAAACCGCCTGCGACCCACTCGCGCCGCCGCCTCATGAAAAACCGGACAGCCCGGGAGAAAACAAACAAGAGATGAGGAAGCATGCCTGAATCACTCGGCAAAAATATCGGAGACGCCAGACCGCTCGTAGCCATAGTGGGCAGGCCCAACGTCGGCAAGTCCACACTGTTCAACCGGCTCACCGGAAAACGCGCCGCCATTGTCGACGACCGCCCCGGCGTCACGCGCGACCGCATTTACGGCAAAGTCGAATGGAACGGGCGAATATTCGATATCGTCGATACGGGCGGGCTCATTCCCGACAGCGACGACCGGCTGGGACAGCGCATATACGGGCAAGTGATCCGGGCGATTCACGACGCCGGCTGCATCATCTTTTTGACCGACGCCGTCGACGGCCTCACACCCGCCGATAAAGACGTGGCCGATGTGATCCGACGCAGCGGAAAACGCGTGGTACTCGCGGTCAATAAGGCGGACAACAAGGAGCGCTCGCTCGCCGCCGCCGAGATGTACTCGCTCGGGCTTGGTGAGCCATATCCCATATCCGCCTCCCACGGCATAGGCGTCGGCGAGTTGCTCGACATGGTAAGCGAAACCGTTCCCCCACAATCCGACACCGGGCCGGCGACCGGCGCCATAAAGATAGCCATCGTGGGACAGCCCAACGTCGGCAAGTCGTCGCTCGTGAACAAGCTGCTGAAGGAGGATCGAGTCATTGTGGACGAAAAAGCGGGGACGACCCGCGACTCGATCGACGTACATTTTCACCGGGGCGACGAAGCCTATGTGCTCATCGATACGGCCGGCCTGAAAAAACCGAGCAAGGTCGAGCGCGGCATCGAGCGCTACAGCGTCAAGCGCGCAATGGGGAGCATCCGCCGCAGCGACGTGACGCTTTTGTTATTCGACTCGAGCGCGCCAAACCGGGTCACCGAGCAGGACTGCCGAATCGCAAATCAGATTCACTCAAACGGGCGGGCGCAGATCATTGCGATGAACAAATGGGATGTGGGGCAAAAGGATCACCGCACCTTCGACATGGCCGCCGGCATGATTCGCGAAAAAATGCCCAACCTCTCGTATGTTCCTATCATCTCCATCTCCGCCAAAACGGGATTGCGACTTAATAAGATATTTGACGAAATCAAAAGCGTCTGCGCTAACTTCACGCGACGCATTCCCACAAGCGAACTGAACGAGTTCATGCAGGAAACATTCCTCATGCATCCTCCGCGCCT
>CBFDAY010000106.1:0-8398 GCA_965602895.1 uncultured bacterium | reverse complement strand
GATTTCCTTGGGAATGTTCATTGTCTTGATGAAATCACTCCCCGTGCCGCGGCAGACCACGCCCAGCACGGCATCCGGGTTGACGGGCTTGCCCGCATCGAAGAACCCGTTGACGACCTCGTTAACCGTTCCGTCGCCCCCGACGGACACAATCATCTCGTACCCTTCGGCCAGCGCCTGGCGCGCAAGCTCGGTCGCATCGTTGGGACCGGTGGTGAACACGGTGTCGAAGTCGCCGATTTCCTTGCGTATCGCCTGCTCGATTTGGCCCCAGAGCTTTCCGGTCGACCCGTTGGCCGAAGCCGGATTGACTATGAGTTTTGCATGGAAATTTTCGGGACTCATTTTTTGAAAGGTCTTTCAGTGACAACGGGCTATTTCTTGTACAGCCCGAGGCGCAGCTTCCATACCGTAAAGACGGCCTCGATGATGTCGAAATTGGACATTTTTGTCTGGCCCGACCGCCTCTCGAAAAAGATTATGGGAACCTCTCCCACCTTGAAGCCCAGCCTGTGGGCGCGGAACTTCATCTCGACGAGGAACGAGTATCCCCGCGTGCGAACGGCGTCGAAGTTGATCCGCTCGAGCACCTCACGCTTATAGCAGCAGAATCCGCTGGTGCAATCCCTGATCGGCAGGCCGGTTATCACCCGCGCGTATGCGTTGGCGAGGAAGCTCAGGATAAGCCTGCGTATGGGCCAATTGACGACGCTTATGCCATCGAGGTACCTGGAGCCTACGATGAGGTCGTTTTTCTCCGTGGCCTCTATGAAATCGGGCAGATATTGGGGGCTGTGAGAAAAGTCGGCGTCCATTCCGAAGATGCAGTCCACGTCGGGGATCGATAGAGCGCATTTGAACCCGTGGACGTAGGCGGTACCCAGCCCCAGCTTGCCCGGACGGGTTTCCAGGAGCACATTCGGGGTTTTTTCGCAAATCTTTCTTACGATCTCGCCGGTGCCGTCGGGCGAGTTGTCGTCGACGACCAGCACCCGTATGCCGTCAACGGCCTGTGTTACTTCTTTTATAAGCTTTTCGATGTTTTCGGCTTCGTTGTACGTGGGTATTACCACCAGGGGTTTACGAGACCGCATGTCCGACGTTCTTCTTTCCTTCAAGTTATGCGGCGTTCCCGGACGTCAAGGGCAAAGGCTTTGAAAACGCCGAAAATGGAAACAGGAAAGCCGCGCGACGGTCTGAATTATATCGCAGCATCCTGAGGCGTGTCAAGGCGATGGACAAAGGAATATCCTGCGCTCACAAAGGGGTGTCCGCGGCCGTAGCGACGAGGCCGGGATAATGTATTTATGGCGGCGTTTCAGGCCTTCAGCATTTCAAGAAAGGCCTGCACGCGGGTGCTGATCTGGCCCGAGCCCGTCGTGCTGTATTCGCGCTCCAGATCCAGCAGAGGCACGCCGTCGCCGCGAAACGTGTCGGCGAGCATTTTGCGCTGGCCGCCCCAATGGTCGCAGAACTTCAAGCGCGCGCAGACGATGCCGTCGACTTTCCATGCGTCGACGATTTCCCTGACGACGCCGAGGCTGTCCTCGAATCCATTTATGATCGACGGGCAGGCCGCGCGGGAGGTATAGCGATCGGCAATCGCGCGGAGCGGATCGTCCGCTTTCTCATCGATCAATCCCTGATAGTGGCGCATCCCGAAGCAGAGCCCGTCGGCCACGACCGCGGCGCCCTTGCCTTCGATGAAGTCGATGAAATCCGGCGCGTCGCATGCGCCGCCGACGATCATCAGACGGGGCAGGCCGGCATCGCCCGATGTGCGCGCCTCAAGCTCGGGCAGCATCGCCTCGAGCCTGTCGTTGAACGCCTCTCTCGGCGTCGACATGCCGCTCAGGATGATCCGCAAATGCTCGGCCCCGCTTATCGCCGGCGGGTCGTTCTTGCGCAGGTCGTCGAGCCGGGCCATGAGCCGGCGCGTGCGGTTGTACACGGCGATAGAGCGCCGCAAGTCGTCATCGGATACTTTGACGCCGAACGATTTCTCGATCTCTTCGATGAGCCTTTGCATCTCGGAGATGAACCACTCCCTCGCGGGGTCCCCGAGCGTGTGGTACATCGAGAAGTAATGGACCATCTTCAGGTCGGCCTTGTCCTTGAGCTCGCCCGCGAGGCGGAGCATATGGTCGCATGTGTTGGTGGTGACGAGTCCGTCGACGAACCCGAGCTCGCCGCGCAGCACTAGTTCGAGGATCGACCTCGTGTAAGAACAGTTTATGCGGTGCAGCTCCGAGTCTGCGCTGGAGGTGTCATCGAGGCCTGGCGCGCGCAGCCGCAGCGGCAGACATCCGGCCGCGTGGATTACTTCCTCGGGAATATTGGAGCAGACGGCGCCGACCACGCGCCCGCCGTCTTTTCTCCACTGCTCGATCTCGGCGTTGTTTAATCGCGCCGCCGTCTCCTCAAAATATTTCAGGGCTTCCATGGGGCTCTCCTATGCCATCACCGTCTCGAAGAACTCTTCGATCTGCGTGCGCATCAACTCGGGCGAGAGCACGCGGTCGTCGTTGTAGTCAAATTCCAGAAAGAGCACGGGGATATCCCTTTCGCGGCAGACCCTGCGAAAGAGGCCGCGCGAGCCGCAGATGCTGTTGCAGCCGACGTGCTGGGTTATAATCATGCAGTCGCAGTCATAATGGTCATACGCCTGCAGGGAGAAGTCGATGAGCTTTTCCGTGTCGAACCGCATCAGCGACATCGTCATGTCGAGTCCCTGCCAGGCGACGCCCTCGAGCATCGTATCGAGACTCGAGGTGTCGATCGGCTCGAGGATGGCAGTGCTCGAAAGCGACTGCGCGACCACCATCGCGCCGAAGTTCTCCTCCATCCAGCCGAATATCTCCCTGTCGTAATTCGGCGGCACGTGCACCCACATCACGCGGTGCTTTTCCTCGAACGGCCCCTGCGTGCGGCCCTCCCTGACCCTTTTCGTGACGTCTTCCCTGAGCATTTCGATGAATTCCGTCGCCCGCGGGTCGCCGGCCTCCTGGATGAAACTGGCGTAGGGCATCATCCGCAGCAGGCCCGGATGCGGAGCGGGCTTGACCGTGAACGCGTCATGGATATCGAGCATGCATTCGTAGGCCTTGTTCGACTCGACGACCGCTTCGCGAAATCGGTCGATGTCGAATTTCTTTCCGGTGGCCTGCTCCAGAAATGGTATCAGCTGATCCCTGAGCTGGGCTGCGTAGTAGCGGACCGCCTCTCTGTCATGCCTGAAGGGGGCGTCGAGAAAGAGCATCGGGCATTCGAGTATCTTGTGCAGGATCGGATATGCGATTCGCGTGCCGTCGCAGGGCGAGCACGAGGTGACGAAGAACGAGTTGACGGGCAGTTCGCCACAGAGGGCCGATCCGATGATAAAGCGGTCGGTCGAGCATGTGTCCGACGGCACACCCGCCTCCTCGGCCGCCTCGAGAAACTCGTAAATGGCGTTCTGGTTGAGGCCCGTGAAGAATCCCGGAAAGAACTCGAGGCACAGCGGCGTGCAGTCGAACGCATAGAAAAGCTGCGGCGACAGTCCGAACTCGTAGAGGGCGACCTTGCGGTTTTCATCGGCCATCGCGTTCGCAATTCCTTCGTATTGCTCCGCCATCCTCTCCATCGACGCTGCGTGGAGGTGGCTGAATTCCTCGAACGGCGGAAGCGGGTTCTCCCTCAGGAACTGGGCCATCGGCTTGAGGAGGTCGTTCACGACAATCATCGTTTTCTCAAAAGGCGCTCCCATCTCGTATGCACTCCTTTGCGGACATGGCCGGGTGGCGCCGGCAACCCGTATGCCGCCAAATTAAAGTTTCCCACCAAAAAGACAAAGAACACCGCATTATATCAGAAAACTGTGTCAAGGGAAGGAAGCGCACGGTTGCCCGCCTTTTCTTATTCGTTCGGCAGGAATCGCGAGATGATGAAGCGCTGTATCTCGGACGTGCCTTCGACTATGCGGTTAGGGACTTGCCCTGTACCCTCTCAAGTCGAGTTGCGGGGTTACTCCGTCTTTTCCACTCGGACTTCCATCAGGATTTCGCCCCAGCCGCCGTTATCGAGGCCGACATCGACGCAGTTGACTCTATTGAAGGCATACTTCATAGGGTCCAGACCGGCGCCGATCTTGTCCACAACCCTCCATGCGAACGTCATCACGGGCGCGAGCGCGCCGGCGCAGATGTGCGGCATGCCCTCGGTGCAGAGCAACGCGCCGCTCCCGGTGAAATAGAACTTGTCGCCGGGCTTATGATTCATGACGCACCCGTGCGATTTGAGCACCTCCACGACTATCCTGTACTTTGCGAATTCCGGCATGTTCTCGGCGAGCCGCAGGTTGCGCGGGACGGCCTTCCATCTGGCGAACTCCTCGTCCGAATAGCCAAGCATGTGCTGAAACGCGCCAACCATATTTTCGTCCAGAGCCATTTTGAACACTTCCTCCATTTGGTCCATCAACTCAGGATTATCCTGTCAAGACAGGATTTCGGACTCATATTTCAATTCCCATGATGCGCTGTGCGTTTTTGAGGAATATCTTTTCCAGGATATCCTCCCTGTAGCCCTCGGCCTCGTATGCGTCGAACAGTTTCTGGTGCGGGATCATCGGGTAGTCGGTGCCGAACATGGCCCTGTCCTGGAGCCGGCCGTGCAGCTCTTTCTTGAGCGCGGGCGAGAAATATTTCGGCGACCAGCCCGAGAGTTCCATGACGACGTTTGACTTATGTATCAGCACGGCGATCATCTCGTCCTGCCAGGGCCACGACGGGTGGCAGGCGATGATTTTCAGGTTGGGGAAGTCGGCTGCGACGTCGTCGATGTACGGAATCGGTTTCGTGTACTTGAGGTGGATGCCCATTCCGCCCGGCATCCCGGCGCCGAGGCCGGTCGTGCCGGTGTGGAACATGACCGGCGCCTTCAGCTCGGTACATTTCTCCCAAAGCGGATAAAAGCGGCGATCGTTGGGAAAGAACGCCTGCGCCGATTGCTGAAACTTGACGCCCATCAGCCCGAGTTCCTTGATCGAGCGCTCGGCCTCCTTTATCGCCATCTCGCCCTTCCACGGGTCGACGCAGGCGAAGCCGCCGATGAACGCCTCCGGAAAATCGCTCGTGAGTTTGGCGATGTAGTCGTTGCTTGTGGCCGGTTCGCCGGTGTTGCTCTCGGCGTCCCATGCGACGATTATCCCCTTGACGTTCGCGTCGATGAAGTCCTGCGCCATTTCCTCTTCGGTCTTCGACATCGAGAGCACTTCTTCGTCCGACATCTCGCGCTTCTGGTAATACTGCATGAGCGCCTTTTGGTACTTGAGCATGCTTCTGGCGGCGGCCCGCGTTGACGGGTGCGCGTGCACGTCGATTGCCTTTAACATCTCGACCCCCTTTCCTGATTTCGCCGGGCGAGTGATCGCCTCGCTCACGCGAGTGCCTTTTCGCCCAGCGCTCTGACCGTCTCGGCAATTTCATCGAGCGTAACGCCGGACGGGAACACCTCGGTCACGCCCATCTCCTTCAGCTTCGGGATATCTTCATCCAGGATTATTCCCCCAACGACCACTCTCTTGTCTCCCGCGTCGTTCTCGCGGAGTTTCTTTATTACCTTTTCCGACAGCCCCATGTGTGCCCCCGACAGAATACTCAGACCGACAATATGGACGTCTTCCTGGATCGCGGCCGCCACTATCTGGTCGGGCGTCTGTTTCAGGCCGGTGTATATGACCTCCATCCCGGCGTCGCGCAGCACGCGGCAGATTATGCGCGCGCCTTTGTCGTGGCCGTCGAGGCCGGGCTTGGCGACGAGCACGCGGATTGGAACCGACATTGGCCTTCACCTCCATCCATTTGTCATTTTCGCGATCAGAATATGTCCCGCGACTCCTGGTGTTCGCCGAACACTTCCTTGAGCACTCCCATTATCTCACCCAGCGTGGCGTATGTCTTGGCGGCCTCGACAAGCGGCGGAATCAGGTTCCCCTCACCCTGCGCCGCCGTTTTCACTTTTACCAGCGCGGCCTTGACGTCCGAGAAATTCCGCTCCGACCTTATCCGCTTCAGCCGGTCTATCTGCAGCTTGAGCGCCCCGGGATTGGACTTGTGTAGCTGCATCTTCGGTTTTTCGACGTCCTCGCGCTTGTGGATGTGGACCCCAACGATGGGAAGCTCATCCCGGTCGCGTTGCTTCTGGAGATCGAAGGCGCGTTTGTCGAGTTCACGCTTGGTATAACCCGCTTCAACGGCCGCCAGCGCCCCGCCGACGCGCTGAATATCGTCGTAGTATCCGAGTATCTTCTTTTCCATTTCGTTGGTGAGCGATTCGACGTAGTATGAGCCCGCGAGCGGGTCGACCGTGCGGCACAGGTCGGTCTCCTCCTGCATGATTTGCATCGTTCGCAGGCCGAGCAGGGCGGTCTCCTCGGTGGGGATCGCATACGCCTCATCATAGCCGGCGACGAACGTGGCCTGCACGCCGCCCAGAACCGCCCCCAGGAGGCCGAGCGCGCTTCGCATGAGGTTGTTCAGCGGCTCCGCCGCCGTGAACAATTCGCCCCCGGTCGCGCTCGTGGTGCGGAATCGCATCGAGTTCTTTTCTTTGGCGCCGTACTTTTCTTTCATCATCCGCGCCCATATTCGGCGAGTGGCGCGAAACTTGGCGGCTTCCTCGAATATCTCCATCCCGCACCCGATGAAAAACGACAGCCGCGTGGCGATGTCGTCAATCGAGAGACCGCGCTCGAGCGTCCAGTCGATGTATTCCACCGCGTCGGCGATTGTGTAGCCCATTTCCTGGGCCTTCGTTGCGCCGTAACCGCGGAAAAAGACGCCCTGTATGTTGACCGGGTAGAACCTCGGCATGTTGCGGCAGCAATATTCGATCATGTCGGTGACGAGCCGCATCGACGGTTTCGGCGGAAAAATCCAGGTGCCGCGCGCGACGAAGACGGCGAGGATGTCGTTTGTGAATACGCCGATGAGGTCGCTGGCCGTAAGGCCCTGGTTCTCGGCGTTCGCAATGAGCATTGCAAGTATGACCGGCGCCGCGCCGACCGTGTTGTAAGAGGCGGGAATCATGTTCATGGGGAGCCCGTCCCAGAGGATCTCGATATCGCGCAGCGAATCGATCGACACCCCCACGCGGCCGACCTCGTCCTCGACCAGCGGGTCGTCGGAGTCCAGCCCCATATGCGTCGGCAGGTCGAAGGCGAGATTGGTGGCGATCTGGCCCGATTCTATCAGGAACTTCCACCTCTTGTTCGTGTCCTCCGGCGTGCCGAAGCCGGAATACTGGCGCAGCCCCCATTTGGCCTTGCGGTACATGCCGGGATATACCCCGCGAGTAAACGGGTATTCGCCCGGCAAGCCCACGTCGCGCATGTAATCGAGGTCTTTCAGGTCGTCTGGCGTGTAGAGCACCTTGTGCTCGACGGCGTCGTGGCTCTCGACCGGCTCGATCTCCGAAATCCTTCGCGCGCGGGTCCACTCCTGCTTCGCCTTGGCAATTTCATCAATCCACCGGCTCTCCTTTTCATCGGTCATGGAACATCCACCTCCCTGTCTCGCCGAATATGATGCGCGTCGGCCTGCACCGGGAAAAGTCGCCCCGATGCCGCGATACGTTTACCCGCTACTTGCGGTCCCCGGACACCATAGCGTTCTGCAAAGCCGTTTTCTCCGAGAAGGCCGGGAGCGAGCAGACGAGAACCAGCTCGGCCTTCGAACGCCCGGAGTTCTTCCAGAAGTGCGGCAGGTCGGATTTGAAATGCAGGCTGTCGCCCGGTACGAGCGCATAGTCCTGGCCGTCTATTGTGAAAGTCACCCTGCCGCGCACGCAGTACACGAGTTCGTCCCCCCGGTGATGGAGCGGTTCCTCGCCGCTGCTCGCGCCCGGCGGGAGCGTCAGGACGAAGCCGTCCATCTCGGGGTTGACGAGTTCGCCTGTGAGGCTGTGCACGGAGAAATCGCCTTCCCCCGCATCCGAGGCCGTCCTGTCCTGCTTGCGGACGCAGCTTACCTCGGCGTTCCCGTCCTCCTCGTCGAGGAAAAACCCTATCTTCTTGCGGAGCCCCCGCGCGATTTTCATCATCACGGCGATCGAGGGCATCATCGTTCCGGCTTCGATTTTCTGGATCGTGCTCGGGGCTACTCCCGAGAGGTTTGCGAGCCGCTGAAGGGTGAGGCCCGTCGATTCACGGGTGCGGCCGAGCTTTTCTCCGAGTTTTTTTGCGACGCCGTCAACCACTTTTGCGCCTCCAATCCGGTGTGAGGTATTTTATATACGGAGATCACTCTCGCTGTCAAGAAAAAATTTTTTCCTTTCGGAAATTTAGCGGTATCGGACACTGCGCGTATGCCCCCCATCGACAGCCCGGATGACAGCGGTCTGCCGAATCCCCGCCGGGGCA
>CBFDAY010000105.1:0-8406 GCA_965602895.1 uncultured bacterium | reverse complement strand
TCATTCCACCGCCTCCTTGAAAGGCTGGAAGCTGTTGAGGAATGGGATGACATAACGGGTCTCGTCTGGAAGGATGGTGGCCAAGTGCATATAAACAATCCCAGCAAAGATGAAGAACCAAACGATTTCAAGACGCCGGCCCGGACACTTTTCAATTGCCGGAGATATTCTGAGCAGGCAGGGTTTTCCGCCAATATTCTCGTGCAGAGGGGATGTCCCTTCGAGTGTCTTTGGGATGACACTTCCCGCCAAGAGGGAACGAGAGTCAGGTCCAGGACCCCACGTAATGTAGTGGATGAGCTTGAAATGCTGACAAAAGACCTTGGCTTCAGGAGCGCCACGCTCGTCGCACCCAAATTCAACTATCCGGAAGATTACGCCAAAGAGCTGTGTGAGGAAATGATTTCCCGGCACCTTGGTTTGTCATGGATGACCGACATACACGCCTATCCCTCCTCACCTGATCTTTTCAGACTTATGAAGAGGGCGGGGTGCGTCCTTGTCTCAATCGACGCCGGCACTTGCTCGGAAACGACACTAAAGAAAATGGCAGGCGATTATGGGTTTGAGGACATTAGAAAATGCTGCGCGGACCTGAAGAGCGCTGAGCTCAACTTCGGATTTCTCATGTTTTTTGGCGGTCTTGGAGAAACGAAAGAAACCGTGGAGGAAAGCCTAGCATTTATAGATGAGATAGACCCTCTAATGGTAGGCGGGGAAATCGGGATGAGAATTTACCCGAACACACCGCTGGTCGAGATAGCGTTAGAGGAAGGCATGATTTCAGAAGGTCAGGATCTGTACGAACCCGCCTTTTATATTTCGGACGATGTAAAGGGTTGGATACACGACCGCCTTGCCAAGGTTGCGAAGGAACGCAGCGGATTCACGCTCTGAGTATGGGCGACTCCACATTGATTGCATAGGCACATGTTTTTTTGTGGTTTCTGCTTTGGCCGCGGATGCGGAACCTGCGGAAAGCCACTCACTGGAGGCTGGCCATTAAAAGGCAATCGCAAGTATGCATATTACTGGTGTTACTCCAAGGACTGCCGAGGGGTATCAGTTCGCCGGGATGTATTGGAGGGGCATTTCTGTGAGCATCTTAAAAGGCTCCGGCCAAAGCCTGGGCATCTTCGCCTTTTCCGCCATATCGTTAGTGATGTAATGAATGATAAGCGATCAGACTATGAGGCCGAACGTGAGGCCTCGAAGCGCCTTATCGGGGAACTGAAGCAGCGGAAACAACGCCTAGTAGATCATCTGCTGAACGGGACCATTGATGATAGAACATACAAGCAGCAAGTAGAGAAAATCGAGACGGAGAGCGCCATTGCGCGAGTGGGGCATGAAGAAGCCAAGATGGAAGAATTTGATATGGACGGCGTGCTAGGCTTTGCCGAGCATGTGGTGCTGAATGCTTCGAAAATGTGGCTGGAGGCAGACCTTGAGAAAAGAGGGATTCTTCAGCGAACTTTCTTCCCCCAAAACATATCCTACCTCGACGGGCAGTTTTTAAAATGCGAAACCTGTTTACTCTTCAAGGACTTACAAACAAATCCGCTGACATTATCAAATGTGGGGTGAGCGACGGGATTTGAACCCGCGACCTCCAGGGCCACAACCTAGCGCTCTAACCTAGCTGAGCTACGCCCACCATAATAGGCCGAATTGTATGCCGCCACGAAGGGGGATACGCTCTCGGCGTCTCAAGTTTCGGCCTCGAATGCGCGACTGAATTGTTGAGACAAATCCGCGGTTCCGAAACCGTCGTTTTCGCACGCCAGGGGGGACTCGAACCCTCAACCTACGGCTTAGAAGGCCGTTGCTCTATCCGATTGAGCTACTGGCGCACAATGCCCTATCCCTTAACTTTGGGCAAACGCCGGACTTCCAAATTGCAAAAAAAAAGCCGACGCGCAACTTTATGGTCAAATTATACCTTGCGATGGGCAAAAAAGTCAAGGTCTCCGGCGACCATTTCGGGAATGGCATCCGGTCGATTTGGCCTTTGGCCGGCGCCATAATCTCCTTGCCGGGCAGTATGATCCGCCGGAGGCTGTGCGCTCCCGGGTTGCTTTAGGTTCACCTTACATGCTACTATAGGAAAACAAATCCAAGAACGGTCATCTACAACGCCGGCATAGCGAGAACGGGAGATATCAATGCAGCTTAGGTTACCAGCGTATGCGGCGCCGCCGCTTCTGTTCATCCTTATATGCTCCTGCGCCGGGACGATGTCGTTTCGCGAGCCGGTCCAAATGCCGGAAGAGGATATAGCGGAGCTTGCCGCGCAGATCGAGGAGCTTGTATTAAACATAAAAATGGACGAGCCCTCGTTGTCCGATTATGAGGTGGATGGCGAATCCTTCGATATCGATCCTTTGAGCGCAATGATCAGCGTGGATGAAATCCGGGAAAAAGCGCCCGCGCTCGCACGTCTTAATGCCGACAATGAGGTTGTCTTGACGGCCATTCGGGGGAAGATTCTGCGGCGGCCGGCGGTCGAGGAGTTCGAGCGAAACGGCTGCGTGGGAGAGAACCGTCGGGCCCTCTTGCAATATTTGGGAAACGACTGGTGCCCCGAGGGCCGCGACCTGAGGAGCCGCGCGAGCTATGTGGTTCTGACCGAAAACCGGGACCGGCGCACTATTTACGAGCACATCGTCAAGGCGAATGACCTCCGGAACTCGGCCATGGGCAGGGTTCGCGAAATCTTCGCCGAGCAGATTCACGAAAAGGCCTGGGCGGGCACGCCGCTTGAGATGCCCGACGGCACGTGGAAGAGAAGGTAGGGGTGGCGCGGGTCGGCGACATAGGCGAGTTCGAGCTTATCAGGCTCCTGACCGATGATATCTCGCCCGACGCGCAGACGATAGTCGGCGTGGGCGACGATTGCGCCGTATATGAGATCGGGAAGAAGCGTTATCTGCTGGCCACCTGCGACATGCTCATCGAGGACGTCCACTTCTCACGACGGACGGCGTCTCCTTTTCTCATCGGATGCAAGGCGATAGCCTGCAGCCTGAGCGACATCGCGGCAATGGGCGGACGCCCTCTTTTCACGCTCATTTCGATTGGGCTCCCCGAGTCGATGTCGGAGGAATTCGTGCAGGACCTCTACATCGGCGTTCGTTCTATGTGTCGCGATCACGGCCTCGCGCTCGTCGGAGGCGACACGGTCCGCTCGCCCGACAAAATGGTCATTGACGTTTCGATGGTGGGGGATTGCCCGAAGGGGAAATTCATTCTTCGCTCGGGGGCTAAGGCCGGCGACGCAATTGTGGTGACCGGTTGTCTGGGCGATTCCGCCGCCGGGCTGGACCTGCTCGATGGGAATAGGACCGAGCCCGACACGGAGCGCCGAAGCGAGCTTATCGAGGCCCACCTGGCGCCCGAGCCGCAGACGGAGCAAGGCATCTTTCTGACCGAAGGCTTCGGCGTGCACTCGATGATCGATATCAGCGACGGATTTACCGGCGACCTGGCGCATATCTGCGAGAGCAGCAAGCTGGGCGCGCGAATCTGGGTTGATAAGATTCCCATCTCCGAGACGCTGGAGGAATTCTGCAGAGGAGCGCGGCTGGATCCGCTCGACTACGCTCTTTCGGGCGGAGAGGATTACGAGTTGCTCTTCACCCTTCCCCGGCAGGGACTGGAGCGTCTCATGCGAGAGTGGTCCGAGGAGTTTGATGTTCCGCTGTTTCACATCGGGGAGATGGACAACACCGTTGAGGGGATTTGTCTTCTGGCCGAGAACGGCTCCGAGCGGCCCATTGAGTCGCGCTCGTTCGAACATTTTGGAAAAACCTGACCTGCCATGAGGGACCTCCTGCTCAAGCTCTCCACTTCGATACGGGATGCCGTGCGCCCGTGGGTGCTAGCCGCCAAGGGCGGAGAGGTAGTCGGCCGGGCACACAGCGGTGACGCCACTTTCAAGATAGACGAGATAGCTGAGCATCACCTCGAGGAATTTTTGAAAGCCGCTGAGCATCCGATAGCCTGTTTCTCCGAGGACAAGGGGTTGGTCATGCCGGAGACGGGAGAGCCCGAGTGGCTGCTCGTCGTCGATCCCATCGACGGCAGCCGAAATGCCAAGAGCGGGTTCGAAGCCTGCATGGTGTCCGTCGCGCTGGCCCGATATTCGGAGAACCCGACGCTGGCCGACGTCACCCACGGCCTGCTCAGGGAGATAGTTGGCGAGCGCGTTTTCTATGCTGAAAAAGACGGCCCAGTCGAGATAACTATCGGCGAAAAGGCGGAGGGGCCTTCGCTTTCGACCACCGACGATCTCGGCATGCTGCGGTGGAGCCTTACGATGCCGGGCCGACCGGCGTCACTCGTCTTTGGCGTGATGGCCGACCTCGTCGACTTATCATCGGTGAAAGGCGGCTTTTTCTCCTGCAACAGCACGTGCTATTCCATCAGCCGCATATTGACCGGACAGCTCGACGCCTATGTAGACATTGCCAACCGCGTCCTGCGCGATTTCCCGGGCACCGAGGCAACGTTCCGGAAGATCGCCTACGGGCGCCTCACCGGCTTCAGCTCGTATGATATCGCGGCCGCGCACCTCATAGCCGAGCGCGCGGGCATCATCATCAGCGACGCTTATGGTGAGCCGCTTGACGGCATGCGGCTGCTCGACACGTCGCCCGATAACCTGCGATCGTGCGTGGCCGCATCGAGCGAGTCGCTGCACTCGAAGGTGTTGGAATACATCGAGGAACACATAAGCGCTTTTGAACCCCCGAGAGGCTGATGCGGAGATGCGAGCGACCGCGGCAATCTCAACCGTGGCATCTCTGCGAAAAAACGGGGAAACTCCCGAAGCGACCTCCTTGACTTTTCACGTCCCGTGAAATAATATCTTTCGGTGTGTCGGCGCATTAGGCATAGGCGCATTGAGGCCACCGCGTATCAAGCCGAATATGCCGTGCGGGCCGTTTGACGTTTTGCTTGTCGTTTCTCGAAAGGAAACGGTCGATTCGCTCCAGGGGCCAATAAAATCAAGGAAAATATCTCCCATGGCGGAAAACATCGAGAAAAAACTGAAAGACTTCGAAACTGAAGGCATAAAGCACGTCAAAGTTGCCATTACCGACATCGACGGCGTTCTCAGGGGCAAATACATCTCATTCGACAAGTTCCGGTCGATTGTGCAGTCGACAGGCTGGTTCTGCGACTGCGTCCTTGGATGGGACGTCAACGATCAGCTTTACGACAACACTACCTTCACCGGCTGGCACACGGCATTCCCCGATGCGCCCTACCGGCTCGACCTTTCCACCGAGAGAAGACTGTCCGACGAGGGAGGGATCCCGTTTTATCTCGGCGAATTTGTCGGGGCCGACGGGCAGGATTCCCATCCCGTGTGCCCACGCTCCATGCTGAAGCGGGTAATCAAGCGCGCGGAGGACATGGGCTACGGTGTCAATCTCGCGTTCGAATACGAGTTTTTTATTTTCAGGGAGACACCGCACAGCGCCAGGGAAAAGCACTATCGTAATCTCACGCCGCTGTCACCGGGGATGTTCGGCTATTCCGTGCTGCGCAGCACGTGGCTGTCGGACCTTTTCAATGAGCTCATGGAGTATCTTCGGGAATTGGACATCGAGCTTGAGGGGCTTCACTGCGAAACGGGGCCCGGCGTGTGGGAAGCGGCGATCATGTACGACCGCGGCGTTTGCGGCGCTGACAAGGCCAACCTGTTCAAGATGTTCAGCAAGGCCTTTTTCCTGAAGAGGGAAATGATGGCGACCTTCATGGCCAAATGGTCTCTCGATTATCCCGGCCAGAGCGGACACGTCCATAAGTCGCTTTTCGACCTGAAAAGCGGTCGCCCCATATTCTTCGACTCTTCCGCGCCCTATTGCATGAGCGAGCAAATGCGACAGTTCATGGCGGGACTGCAGAAATATTTGCGGCCTTTCCTCGTCATGTCGGCCCCGGTCGTAAACAGTTACACCCGGCTCGTGAAGGGGGCATGGGCGCCCACCTCGGCCACGTGGGGTGTCGACAATCGCACTACCGCCCTGCGCGCAATTCCCGGCGACGGGAAATCTCAAAGGATCGAGTTTAGGGTGGGCGCCGCCGACGGCAACCCCTATCTCGTTTCGGCGGCGGTCATCGGGGCGGGACTCAAGGGGATCGAGCAGGGGCTGACCCTGGGCGATCCGGTTGTCGGCAACGCGTATGAAATAGAGGACGGCCTGCCCGAGGAGCTTCAATTTCCCGCAAACCTGAGGGATGCCACGCGCATTTTCGCCAAGTCGCAGGAGGCAAGGGAGCTTTTCGGCGAGGAGTTCGTGAACCATTACGTGAGCACACGCGAATGGGAAGCCCGCGAGCACGAGAAGCAGATCACGGACTGGCAGCTGGACCGTTACTTCGAGATAATTTGAGGGAGCCGCTGATGCAGCAATACAACTTTCCCACGACCATTTATTATGGGCGCGGCTCGATAGAGACGTTTGTTGAGACGCTGAAAGGCAAGAAGCACGAACGGACGCTGATCGTGACGGATCGGACGCTCCGGGAGATCGGCCTCCTTGACAGGCTCACCGGCCTGCTCGACGGGGACGGCATACAGTATTCCGTATTTGCCGACACGCATCCCAACCCGTCCAAGGAGGACGTGGAAAGCGGCGCGCGCGCGTTCAAGGAAAGCGGTTGCGACAGCCTGATCGCGCTGGGAGGCGGCAGCCCGATCGACACGGCGAAAGCGGTTAAGATCATGGCGGCGCATCCCGTCCCCCTCGAACAATATGACGAGGCCAGGGGAGGCGACCGGCTCATCACCGAGCCCATGCCGCCGCTCTACGCCATCCCCACGACCGCCGGGACAGGGAGCGAAGTCGGGCGCTCGGCGGTGATTGTTATGCCGGAGTCGGGCAAAAAAACGATTTTCTTTCACCCGTCGCTTATGCCGGATATAGCGGTTCTGGAGCCGGAGTTCACGGCCGGGCTTCCTCCCCATATCACGGCTGCGTCCGGCATCGACGCTTTCACCCACAGCCTCGAGGCCTATTTTGCGCCCGGGTTTCATCCCATGGCCGACGGAATCGCGCTCGAAGGCATCGCGCTCGTCCTTGACTGGCTGCCTGCGGCTGTTCGCGACGGACAAAATCTCGAGGCAAGGGAAAGAATGTTGCTGGCGGCGACGATGGGGGCTGTCGCATTCCAGAAGGGGCTCGGCATGATCCATTCGCTGGCTCATCCTCTTTCCACCCGGTGCGGGATGCACCACGGGCTGGCCAACGCTCTCCTGCTTCCGTATGGCGTTCGCTTCCTGGAGGAAGCGGGTCTCGACGACGAGCAAAAAGGCAGGATAGGAAAAGTCAGGGCCATGTTTGGCGAAAGAGGTCTGGATCGAGGCGACTTGTCCAAAAGCTGCGAGGGCTTTGTCGAAGGTGTTGGAATCCAACTCGGCCTTTTGAAAAACGGCGTGCGGGAAAAAGACCTCGAAAGCCTGAGCGAGGAAGCCTTCGGCGATCCCTGCCATCCGTACAATATGATTCCGGTCACCAGGGAAGATCTTCTATCGGTCTACAGGGCGGCGCTTTGAAAATCGGTCTCTTGAAATGCGACACCGTCAAGGAAGAACTTCTTCATATCTCAGGTGACTGCTCCGACTTCTTCATCGACCTTTTCTCCCGATACGCTCCCGATGTTTCCCTGAAGGTTTACGACGTTCAAAGGGGCGATTATCCGGATTCTATCGATGAGTGCGATGGATACGTAACGACCGGCTCGGCGTACTCCGTATACGACGATGAGCCGTGGATCACTCGTTTTCGCGATTTCGTAGTGGAGCTTTATCGCGGCGGCGCAAAGCTGGTGGGCATCTGTTTCGGGCATCAGATGATCGCCGAGGCGCTGGGCGGCAAATGCGAGCGGGCGCCCGGAGGATGGGGCGTAGGCGTCAAGAATGTCCGAATCGTCTCGAAGAAACCGTGGATGCGGCCCGAACTGGACAGCTACAGCATAATAGTGAGCCATCTCGACCAGGTGTGCGGGCTTCCCGAGGGGAGCGAGGTTCTCGGAACAAACGAATACTGTCCCAATTCGATGTTCATCGTCGGCGATCAGTTCCTCGGCATCCAGGGCCATCCGGAGTTCAGCGCCGCCTACACCGATGCCCTGATGCTCTCGCGGCTGGAAAAAATAGGTTTCGCCGAAGTGGAAGGTGCCCGCAAGAGCCTGGAAAAAGAGGTGCACAGCGACATCATCACCCGCTGGATCGAGAACTTTCTCAGAGGCGAATGAGCCCCAGGCCGGTGTTGCCGCTCGTGGGCTCAAGAATGTCTTTGTAGACTCGCATCTAACTGCTCTCCTGAGTCCCCCTCAATTGAATCGGTCCCGGCTGCGGAAACAGGCGCGCATTATATCATTGCCGCAGGGTTT